>JAGGUC010000122.1 GCA_021158735.1 Desulfurococcales archaeon
GTTAAGGCCTTCTTAAGTACTTCACCACCGACGGCAGGCACTAGGAGGGACTTCTTAACAGAGACCGTAAAGCACTTCAACTCACTGCTACTAATAGTTACCTCACTGAGGTTGAAGGCCTCGGACAACAATTTATTAACTTCATTAACTACTTCAGGAGCCCTACTGCCTGCCTGTACACTCAGCTCAAGCCCCTCCTTAGTAGGGGTTAAGTAGATCTTGACTGTCGAGTTCTCAACGACCTTCTCTAAGTACCCTCTGACCGCGTCATCAGCTTCTACCAAGTACGTGCACCACCCCAGCTCCTCACACGTCTTCCTTAGATCACTTATACTGTGGTTCAAAGTGTTTACAACCAGGTCTATGCCGCACTTAATCACGGTCTCATTAACTTGAGCGAGGGGTGACTCAACACGTACTGCCAGGTACTCAGGCCCTGAAGGGTCGGTCGTGAGCCTCTGCAGGGAAAGAACAACAACTATGCCCTCATGTATGTGGGACCTATATATGAGTAGCCTCCCAGGCTCCACCTCCACCACATTCCTCAATTCACGAAGCTTACTTAAGTCGGAGGTAATGTCTGGCTTATTGAGGACAACCTCTATTGAGGCCCTGTCCGTAGGATCGAAGCAAGTGTGAGTAACTGCCATGGAGAACATTGTGCTGACTGTAATGAGAACCATCAGCACGGCCCCTACAGAATCCATTGACTTCAGCACCCGATAACACCGAATTCGATCTTGGTATAGCAGTAGTTAAATCTAAACTTTAGAACAGATTTACTGAAAATTAAACAGTGGTTTATGGACTCACTTTATTTAAGTTTATAAATCACTCCTTATAACACGTTCACTAACTCGAAAACCGTTATTTACTCCCTGAACTAGCGTACAAACCTCACCCAATTCAATATCCCCCACCTCATGAGCTGGTCATCAAGTCATGACTAATTAACCGGACAGTGTGGGAGAATGCGTAAGATGGCGGTGAGGAAGATAGTGAGGATGCGTAGAACAGCATTAGTACTTAAGAAAATAATGTTAGCTGACCTCATATTTGCTGTAGTAGGGCTTGCACTATATATGACCGTGCTCCCATATGATGTAGTCGTTATTGATGCCTTCCTCTGGGTGCTGGAGGCACTGATGTCCACTGGTGTTGTAGCCACCTTAAACGTAATTACGTCAAGAACCCTGTATGGAGCTAGATACGAGGTACTCCGCGATGAGTCAGTAGCTTCCCTCCTGATTGCTCTAGCAACCATGGTGATGTCAGCTCACCTGCTTGCTGATGAAGTTAGTAAAGTGCTCAGCAATTACACCCCCCAGAGCATCGCACCCACTAAGTACAGTATACATATTCGCGGGTGCCGCAGCATCTCTTCTTATCTGGCACCGCATGAAGCTACTAAATGGGAGTACTATCAGGTTACTCATTGCTAAGACATTAATTAAAAAGCAATTGCTTAATGCTATTGTCGATATCGTACTAGGGGTTTCAGTACTCGTAGCTAATGCTGCTGGCACAACGTTAATAGAGACCATAGGGGTGACGTTCATTACGGCGTACGTACTCATAGGGTACTTCGAAATAGTCAAGGAAGACATTATGAGATTAATAGGCACCCACGAACCCTCAGGCATCAAGGAGTAAATTGAGGATTAAGAAAATTATTCTGACTGCGTTAGGAAGTTTCTATGAAGCTGAGATCTGGGTTGAGGCCCCAGCAGAGACCTCACTAATTAATGCTAATGAGGCGGCAATCAGGGCCGCCAGGTCGGTAGTCAGTAATGTACCTGAAGTGATCAGAGCTCTAATAATAGTAGTTCCGTCATGGAGTGAGAAAACAGAATATAGTGCAGGGAGAGTAAAGGTTAGGGCTACCATAGGTAAGTCATGGAGAGGTAGTATTGATTAAGTTTAGTAATATTCAGTTAATATAGTTATTAACTAGTTAAGTATTTTAATTCGGTTTCAAAGACCCATTAGGCAATAGTCTAATAGGAAGTTAGGATTTCTAACTTTTTGGAGGTTAACTAGATGGAGGAGGGTAGGCCGTGCATACAAATCACCTTAGTTAATGCACTTAGCTTTACACCACCGACATTCCTCCTGCTCTGCTATGATATAGCTAGGCAGGAATACTCACTCAAGCTGAAGGAGGGGTGAGGGATGACTCCCCAGGGACGTGCCTCAGGATCTGGCGAGGCAGACCCAGCGAGGGTGTTGGGCGAGTCAATAGTCTCGGGTCTGAGGAACTACTTCCCAGGACTAAACATTTTCTTGGAGTCACTCTGTGAGGTGAAGTACGGTTGTTCCCTGAGGGATCTCATAACTCGGGATATAGTAGAGTTCTGTAAGTTACTTGATGAGCACTTCTCGAGTCGCGAGACGACGTACAGGATACTTAGGTTCATTCTGAAGCCCGTGCTTCAGGGATGTGGTGAGGAAGTACTGGATGAGTTATTTCGAGGGAATCCCGACCCACTATTCAGTCAGGTCACCATGGTCTTGAGGAGGAGGGGGACGATTTAAAAAGTATCAGAATCTACGAAGGTGTTTACCTACTTAACCTTCAGCCCCTTCACCCTACCTATCCAATCAGTAGTTGCCCTAACCAGGAACGCATTAACTAGCTTCACAGCATTAACTGAGTCCTCGAGTGAGAGCACCTCGACGGGTGAGTGGATGTATCTGGTAGGTATTGAGACTGTGCCTGCTGGCACACCCTCCTTATTAAGGGCTATTATCGTTGCGTCGGTTGTTCCGCTAGGAAGTATCTCCAGCTGATAAGGTATCTCTTCTTCCTCCGCAGCCCTGACTAAGAGCTTCTTAACTTCAGGGTGTGTGATCAGTCCTGACCCACCTCTCCCATCCATTACCTTAATCGCAGGTCCTTTACCCACCTCAGTCACCCTCTCAGCTTCGCTAGTGCCCGGCACGTCAGCTGCTACGGTAACGTCGAGAGCGAGCGCTACATCCGGTGCCACCGAGTATGCTGCTGTCCTAGCACCCTTAAGCCCTACCTCCTCCTGCACGGTAGCTACCGCGTACAGTGTCGGCTCAAACCCTTCAGCTTCCCTGAAAGCATGTATCATTACGGCGAGCCCTACTCTGTCATCGAATGCCTTACCAGTAACCAGGTCTGGATTACCTAATTTCTCAGCAGTTCTGTCCGGAACTATGAGGGAGCCCACAGTAATACCGAGCTTCTCGGCTTCTTCCCTATTCTTAGCCCCTACATCAACGAACATGTCCTTGATCTCGGGAACCTGCTTAGCTTCATCAGGCTTCATTACGTGTGGTGGCTTGATCCCTACGACACCCTTCAGCTTCCTTCCGTCATCAGTAATGACAGTAACCCTCTGACCTGGGAGAACCACATTATTCCAGCCCCCAAGAGGCTGGAATCTGAGGTGCCCACTCTTCTCTATATACGAGACCATGAGGGCGATCTCATCCATGTGTGCGGCGATCATGACCTTTCCAGAACCTCTGAAACCTTTCTTTATAGCTATTACATTACCTAATGTATCAGTACGTAGTTCGTCAGCGTAATTCCTGAGTAACTCAATAACTAGTTCCCTGACCTCACCCTCATAACCTGGAGCACCGAAAGCTTCTGAAAGCTTCTTAAGCGTATTAAAGAATTCGTCCTTTGCTACTATTTTAGGTCACCCAGTACACTAATGTAGTGAATTAGAATAAAATACTTTATTACTAGTACTTGAGTAAATTAAACAATTTATATTGCTTATACTTGCTTGCCCCACACACTAGCCAGGCAGTTAAGGAATTAACTAAAGTAGTGAACACTCAACACCCTAACACATATTGATGTTGATTAAGAAAAGTGCTTTATTTTAGTCATTCTAGAATATGAGGGGGTTGGTATAGAGGCGGTTGTACTTGCTGCTGGCTTAGGTACGAGGTTTGCCAAGGCCGTACCTAAGCTAAAGCTAGCTGCTGATGTGGGCGGCGTTCCTTTAATGCACTACCCGCTAACGAGCTTAACAGCTGCTGGTGTTGAGCGGGTCGTAGTTGTTGCTAATGTAAGGACATCAAGCATTATTAAGGAGGTGGTTGAGTCCGCACCTCAAATAATTACTGATAATGTTGATGTGGAGTTCATTATTAATAAGGCCCCGGAGAGAGGTAATGGTTACAGCCTGCTTCTAGCTATACCGAGTATTAATGAGTCACGCTTTATTGTCTCGATGGCTGACCATATCTACCCGCCGAGACTGGTCAAGCTGATCTATAGTGCATCAGGCAGTGTATTAGGGGGTGACTCAAGCCCTAAGTATATTGATGTGAGGGAGTCAACTAAAATCCATGTCGAGGACGGGAGAGTTTCTAGGATCGGTAAGGACGTAAGGTACTTCGAGTACGTTGATGTAGGTGTCCACGTCCTTGAGAGAGACCTTAACTACAGGAAATGCTCTGTTGAGGACATCATTGAGCTCTCTTCACTGCTCGAGTGTTTAGCTAGGGACTCAATAATTAGGGTTGCCGACGTGGCTGGGACTCCCTGGACGGAGGTAGATACTTATGAGGACTACCTAGAAGTTACTTCAGGGTCGCGGAGACCAGTCGTTGAGGAGGTGCTTAGTGAGTGGAGGGATTTAGGGATTTCCGTGAGAAAATAAGGGGTAAGACCCTAGACGGCCCAGTATCTAAGTACATCAACAGGAAGGTCTCCACGAGGATCACCTACCTAATAGTTAAGTATGACATACCTCTAACACCTAACATGGTGTCCCTCATATCGTTCGGGATCGCTCTCGCCTGCCTCCCACTCTACGTGCTGGGACATTTGATCCTGGCTGGAATTCTGGCTCAGCTGTCATCAATTATTGACGGTGTTGACGGCGAGCTAGCCCGTGCGAAGGGGATGGCTTCCAAGCTCGGGGGCTTCATGGACACCATGCTCGACAGGTACGCAGACCTCGCAATACTCCTAGGGCTCTCTATACACACCCTAATGAATTACCCGAGCACTGTCTGGGCAGTCATTTCAGTACTTGCAGTAGCTGGCGACATATTGGTAAGCTACCTCCACACCAGGGCACCCTATGACCTCGGGGTGCACCCAGTAGCTATAGGTAAAGCGGAGAACATCGCTTCAAGAGACGTGAGGTTATTCATAGTCTTCATTGGAAGCCTCTTAGGTCTCACAAACTATACCCTACTCGTCCTCGCAGTACTGACCCACACATATGTGGTCTTGAAGACTATTCGGGTAATTAATTACTGGCAGGCTAGCACCCAAGCTAGCTACACCTGAGTGAACACAGCCCTGTAAAACCTGTTGAGGACCCAGACAACATCGAACCCGTCAACAACTGTGAGGTCGGGAGGCACAGGATCAGTAAATGCTGAGAAGCTCCTCTTGCTCACTAACCCGTTAATGAAGTCTATGAGTTCACGAATACGCATAGGCTTCCTGACCCTACTTACTCTTTTAATGATGGATGCTATGAACTTTACCTGCCCCTTCTCAACAACCCTAGGATAGTAGCTCAGGTCTAGCTCGAACTTCTCCCCATCAACGTATTCAGCAACTATCTTGTAACCACTGCTCTTCACTTTCCTAATACCGCTTACGCCATTGAACACCCTCTCCTTCGGCGGTTCATACTCAGCAGCTCCAGCACCGTCACCTCCACCACGCTTAACAATATTTGTGATCTCCTCAGGCAAGTACTTCCTCATCCTGATGACCTTATCAGCTACGCCGAGGAATGATGATGAAGCACTCATGACCGCTACAACACTAACACCTGTCTTCTTAATTAGGTCCTTAACCTGCTTATCAAGTGTTCTTATTGGGTCGTCAGACACTAGCTTACTCATGATGTCATCTTTGTACAGGAGGTTCGTGGCGCTAGTGTCTTCATCTATAAGGATAACCTCCGCACCCGCCTCAATAACCTCACTTATTGAAGCCCCCATACTCGTTGACCCGCTGGCATCGAGACTAGTGAAGTTACTGGTGTCCTCACCTGAGGGGAGCCCCCTTACTAGTGACGATATATCAACATGTGTTACTATCCTACCGTCCTCTGCCTTGACTGTGACCGTATACTTCCTTGAGGCTACGTACTCCCTCCCATCACCTGCTACGTGGTTGTAGATGCCCTCCTGCAGGGACTCCAGGAGCGTTGTCTTGCCGTGGTACCCTCCTCCAGTTACTACCGTAAGTCCTTCAGATATCCCCATCCCCTTAACAACCCTGCCGCTCGGTAGCCTGACTACTACCTCAAAAGCTTTGGGAGATTTAAACGGTACTGCGTTCTTCATGGGCTTCTCGGAAATACTTGACTCTCGCGGCAGTACACTGCCATTACCGACAAACCCCACGTATCCGTTGTCATAGAGCCACTTCCTCAAGTACTCTTGATCTACGTAGTTTCTAATGTGGTTCCGCAGCTCCCTCAACCTAGTCCTCACTCCCACGATGCGCTCGATAACCTTAGGTATGTCCTCTATGAGCAGGGTAGTCGCTTGAGGTCCGAACACTCTTCTCCCCCTAGCAGGCAGGCCTACATAAAACCGGAGTATCAAGGACTTGCCTGAGATCTCGACACATGATCTCTTGAGGATCCAGGGACCTGGCTTAGGAATCCCTATATAGCAGCTATAGCCGCTCCCACACTTCCTCCTAATACCCTTAGTTGCCTTATAGAGCTCCCTAGCTATGAAGTCCGTGAGTGGGGCTGAGTAATCTGACCTAAGCAATTCCTCAGGCAGTCCGTGGGTGCTGTAAGGTAGAACCACCTCGGCAATTGAAGGTGGTGCGTGAGGGTCCCCCTGAACTTTAGTAAAGTAGAGTTCAGCAGTACCGTAATTTATGGCTATACTCAGCAGTCTCTTATATGACCCGTAGCCCCTCCCGTCCATCTTCCTGATTATCTGCTTGAGCTCGCCCAAGCTAACTGCGCGCCTCACTGACGCTCCCGATACCGTTTGTATGTGAGGGTAATTACCCTTAATTCACCACGAACTAAACACCTAATAATTGCTACTTACTTAATTGATTGTACTGAGGAGCTGGAGATGAATGCGGGCAGATTTAAAGGTGTTGCTGCTCTAGTGCTGACTTCCCTACTGTGGGGGTCGTCGTTCCCGGTAATTAAGGTAGTAATTGCTGAGATGAGTGAGTACACGTACACATGGTTGAGGAGCTTAATCGCTGTTGCTGGACTCACCCCCTACCTCATATACTACCTCCGCAGGCACGGAACCCTCAGTAGGGAAGCTGCTAAGGGTGGTCTGCTAGCTGGCGTCGCCTACGCCATCGGTCTATGGCTTCAGGGGTGGGGGACGAGGTACACTACAGCATCTAATTCAGCATTTATTACTGGGTTAAACGTAGTCTTCGTTCACCTCTACGTAGGCCTCATTAAGAGGACCTACAGCCCCTACCTAGGGCTCTCACTAGCACTCTCAGTCACCGGTCTGTACATGATTACAGCACCAGGCACTGGATTCAACATAGGTGACCTGCTCGTATTGCTCGGCTCCACGATGTGGGCTGCTCAAGTAATTCTCGTAAGTAAGTACTGCCGGGGAGACCCAATAATATTCACATTATTTGAAATGCTGCCAGCCACCTCCTTCATCATACCTGACTTAATAGTGGGTTCCCCAGGACCGTTCAGGGCAGACTTAATAGCACTTATAACCTACCTAGCACTCGTGTGTAGTAACGCAGCCTTCACACTACAGGTACTCGGACAGAGACGCGTCAGTGCTGCCACAGCAGCAATTATTTTCCTATCAGAGCCCGTATTCGCTACCATTCTAGCATACCTCCTAATTTCGGAAACGATGGTAGCCGGTCAAATAATTGGTGCACTACTAATTATGACTGCAATGCTCATAGCCAGCATTAAGTCTTAGTCTTTACATCCCTGAGTACCCCCTGCTTAGTGAGATAGAGACGTCAGTCATGAGGCCATACATCACTACTCAGCAACCTACCCTATCACCGCAGACTTCAGTGAGGGTAGTGCCCTATAGTCAGTATGGTTCTTAAGGAAATTAGGGCTAGTGATCTCAACTAGCCTTTTATTTATTTAACAACCTCTTTACGTAAGCTACTATTTTCGGCAGTACCTCACCTGCCTTACCTAGGATTGTGATGTCAGCTATTGGCGATATGGCTGAAGGCTCTAGGTTCACCTCAATTACTCTCCCGCCACCCTCCTTAACTATGTGAGGA
>JAGGUC010000086.1 GCA_021158735.1 Desulfurococcales archaeon
ATGGATTTTGAGAAGTTAGAGCAGGAGAACTTATTTAAGTACATTAGAATTCCCGTAATTGCTACTGAGGATGTTACTGACTTCTTAAGCTCAGCAATTAATGAGGAGATCAAGAAGCAGGGAACTAAGGTTATAGTTATTGATAGTGTTAATCCTCTTCTGGATGCTTTGGGAAGGAGTGCTGTTAAGCGCTCAGTACTTCAGAACTACCTGTACGACTTGACAAACATGATTAAGGGAATAGCTATTCTTGTAGCAGAATTACCGTTGGGTAGAGTTGTGTTGCCTGAGGAAATCATAGAATTTATTGCTGATGCTATTATTTTAATGAAGCATGAAGTAAAGCATTCAATAATTCACAGGAAAATAGAGTTCAGAAAGTTTAGGGGTGTTAAGTTAATTCTTGCGGAGGCACCATATTCGATTATTGAGGGTTTAGGTATTAAGTTATTCATGCCACCAATGCTCAGTAAAGTCCCTTCAAGACATTTTAAGAAGGGCTACACATTCCCAAGTAAGATCCTCTCTAAATACATACCTAATATAGCTCCAGGCAGTAGCATATTCGTAGGTTACCCACCGCATGGAAGATCATACCTGTACACGCTTCTACCGATCACGGCCATGCTACTATGGAATGACTGCTCCGTCGGTATATTCTCGTACAGGTATTCTGAAGACGAGCTGAAGTGGTACCTAAGCCTAGTTGCCCAGGACCTCGGTATTGACTTGAGCGTAATTAGCTCTAGACTAAAGTTTATTGTAAGTTCTAATCCCACCACTTACAGTTCAGGTGAATTAACTAATATTGAGAGTGAGTTGATCAGAAAGACAGGACCTGACGCTGTAATCTACCATGGTATCGAGATTCTGTACATGGTTAGGGAGAGTAGGGAGGAACATATTAGGTCAGTATATAATGCTATACTCGCAACCAGGACCATGGGAGCCATGTCTATAGGTATGGGCTCAGTATATGATGAGAGTGTGTTTAAGGCTGAGTCAGTAATGAGTGAAGTTGTGTTTAGACTGAAGTACTTGTGGGGCAGGAAGTTAGGTCAATTAAGGCCCTACCTGTACATATGGAGAACAGGTAGTGAACCAGCAGTACTTAAGCCCGAGGAGCTTGAAAATTGCTTAACAGAATTATCAAGTAATTTGAAGAAAAAATTTATGGGAGGTACCGCCGGGAATTCATGACCTTCTACTATTAAGTATTGAGCGGTTAGTGCCTGTGCATTGCTTGACTTCAGCTCAACTTAAGAGTAATTGTTTTTATACCATAAATTCAGTAATGACTTGAGGTAGCAGATTGCAGGACCACGCAATTGCACTTACTTCATGCGGGTGGGTTGAGGCAGCTGCTTCAGGAAGAGTTAAGGTCTTAGACTTCCCAAAGAGAAGGAAGAAAGGAATTAGGTCTTTAGGGCCGGGATCCATCGTTCTGGTTGCTTGCAGGAAGGAAGGTATTGGTGCCGTAATTACTGGGGAGTTACTGGTTAAGGAGGTCCGTAAGCTGTACTCAGGCACGTATAGGAGGCTGGCTAGGAAGGGGCTTATCTACGAGCCTCAGGAACTAAAGCCGAGGGAGTACGTGTGGGCTATAATTTTTGAGGACTTCATTAAGTACCCGCGTGAGGTACCTCAGAGTGAGTTAAGTGACGTAAGGACGAGCACTTCGCACAAGCCGCTGTCTGAGTGGCTGCTGATAGGGCTTACTTACATTAAGTCTGAGGACTCACATGTAATAGATAAGGTTAGAAGTAAGGCAGGAGTGCTTGGTTACCTCATGAGGAAGTTAAGGGAGCTGGAGTCCAGGCTTGATCAGCTTCAGGGACTTCTGAGGAGGTGAGGGTCTAAGCCATCACGTACGGCTTATGTACTTAGTTAGTATTAGGTTAAGTTAAAAATTACGTGGTTTATCTATGGATTCAGTACCGTATCAAGTACGTTATTAGTACCTTCCTGCTCAGCTCCTCCAGCGTTCTCCAGCCTTCCCAGCTCAGCCTCCACCCTACTGCCCCAGCATTATCCTCTACTTGCTGAGGGTTCTTAGCTCCGGGTATGGGTATGACTGAAGGGCTAGACATTATGAGCCAGTTTAGTGCTACCTGTGCGGGTGTTTTCCCGTACTTCTCCGCTAGTTCCTTCAGTACCTTGACCAGCTCCCACACAGAGCTGAGGTTCTCAGGGTGGAATATTGGGTCTGAGGACCTCACGTCCTGGAACTGCGGTAGGTTTTCTGGTGTGTACTTACCTGTCAGCGCTCCCTTAGCTATTGGGGATCAAGCCATCACCGCTATGTCGTGTGCTTCAGCGTAGGGTATTAGCTCTTTCTCAGCCCACCTCTCAACCAGGTTGTACCTTATCTGGAGTACCGCCATGTCCTCACTGGCTAGGCAGGCCCTGAATGAGTTGACGGGCTCGGTCGGGAAGTCGCACAGGCCTAGGTACCTTACCCAGCTTTACGAGCTTCTCCATAGCTCTGGCGTACTCGTATGTCGGGTAGTTATGCCAGCAGGGTGGCCAGTGTGCTAGGAGAATGTCAACGCAGTCTACCCTCAGGTGCTTCAGCGACTTGCTCACGGACCTGAAGATATCGTGCGGGTTCAGGAACTCTCCAGGTATTTTAGTGCTTACTACTATTTCGTCCCCTCTTAGCTCCTGCTTCCTTGAGGGCCCTCCCTAGGTAGTCCTCACTCTTTCCCGGCCCATACACCATTGCTGTGTCGAAGAAGTTTATTCCTACCTCTAGGGCCTTCCCCACGACCTCCTTAGCTACACCGTAGTCCGTCATCCCCAGGCCTCACTGAACTGCCACACACCAAGACCTATCCCAGATACTTTAAGGCCTGTCCAACCCAGGCTTACGTACTCCATGATTTAATACCCTGGAGTATATTTCCTTAGATAGTATAAAGACAGGTGTATTGTGCATTTATAGCTTTTTCCTTGTTCTTGATTACTGGCTACTTGGTCGTGTATGAGGCTGCTTTAAATATTTATTATGTTTATTTTAAGGTAAGACTTAATTATGGTGAATTACCCTCTCTAACGTATAGGTGGGTGTGTTGGGTAGGCGGTCTCTAAGGGTGCTCTTCATCGATCTGGACGGGACTGTGTGGAACCACCTCGACGTGAGTGCCCTTACCCCACCCTTCAGGAGGGTCGGTTCTGAAGTTGTTGAGGATTCCGCAGGGATCAAGGTCAGGCTTTCTCAGGGTGTCCGTAAGTTCCTCGCTGGTGTCAGGGGGCTCGGGATCGTTGTTGCTTCATTGAGCTGGAACAACCCTGTTAAGACCCTCGAAGTGATCAAGGCTTTCGGGATCAATCACTTGTTTGATGTTCACTACATCGAGCCTCACCCTAGGAAGGGTGAGGTCATGGCTTACGCCCTCATGGATCTCTCTGAGAAGCTCGATGTTAGTTTAGGTGCTGAGAACGTCGTGTATATTGATGATAAGGACATACACTTGAGTGAGGTTAGGGAGAAAGTAGGTGACGTACTCTTCCTCCGTGCTTGGAGGGACTTTAAGGACTTTGAGGAGGCCTACGAGATCATCAGGAAGTATGTTGAGTGAGCTCCTCTCCTGGCTTGAGAGGTAATCACTAATTATCCTCTCCAGTAATTTTTAATTGGGGGTACTTCTGGTTAGGTACAATGACTATGAATACAAGCTTACTAGAGTAGCTAAGGCCCTGGTCAAGTACGGGAGATTCCTAATAATTACTGTAGAGGCCGTTATTATTGCCGCGATCTCGGTCCTCATAGTGCTGACGACCTACTACCTCAGCAGGGACATCATGATCTCTTACCTAGCTGGGAGCGCTGCCGAGCTTCAGCGCATAATGAATGACATATTCCTCCTCATAGTTTACGTAGAGCTCGTCAGGAGCATACTCGTAGCTTATAGGAGACCTGAAATGTACTTAGTGAGCATTGCTGAGGTCGGCTTCGTAATAACGGTTAGGGAGGTTCTGGCGGCGGTAATATCTAAGACGACTATAGACGTGCTGTTGGCTTCTCTAGCGAGCATAGCTTTCGCAGTAGTTCTCTGGGTCTTCTATAAGAACGTGCTGCCGCATAGGGAGAGGACGCAGCAGGGTAAGCAGGAGCAGGGACGCGGGTCAAGTAGTAAGTAACTTAAGCTCTCCCGTAATGAGTGTTTTTAACTGTCAAGTACGCTCACCACTAATAACCTTGCTCTAACGATCAGGCCTGCATCGCTCAATGAGGTGTTGGGTAGTGCCTGTAGGTTTATTATTTTTGTATGACACCCACAGTTTTATGAGGTGGTTGCTGTGCGACTGACCCATGTTTCTTGGTGCTATTGCCAGTGCTCCGATCTGTTATGTGTGAGTGGTGAGGTTAGGGGTCTGGTGCATGAGTTTCTGTAGGGGCCTCTCTGCTCTGGCTTCGCTGATCCTGCTCGTTGCTGTGGTAGCGGTTCTTGGTTTGGTGATTTACGCTTTTGTTTCTAGCTACTCCTCCGGGGCTTTGTCAGCTGGGTCGGGTGCTGGTCCAGGTGTTATTGGGGTTGACTGTGCCTGTAGGCTTCCTTCAGGTGGGTTGAGGTTATTTGTGAGGAACTTGGGTGCTGTCCCGGTTGCTGTTACTGACGTGTACTTTATCGATCCTGCGAGTCAGGTGGTGCTCCTGAGGTTCAGGACGAATGTGACGGTTCCTTCAGGAGGGGTTTCAGTAGTTACTATTCCCTCGATCTACTTGAGTTCTATTGAAGGGCGTGCTGACCGGGTCAGGGTTGTTGCTGCCTCAGGTTCCTCCGCCCACTCGGTGGTGCTTCCTGAGGTCAGGCTTCTGAGGAGCTGGGCTGTAAGGTTAGGGCTTATGGCTAATAGGTATGGTGGGCGGGGGAGTCACTGGGTTGTATTTAACTTCATTACTGGTGAGTACGTGCCCTATGACAATACTAGTGGGGTTGTGAGCGGTCCTTACAGAGGGGTCGCGCCAGTGCTTATGGACTCACCCATACTGATAGTTGTGAACCCCACTAACGCCAATAGGGACTGGGCCTTCACGTGGCGTGACCCTCACGGAACATTCAGGTTCTACCTGCAGGAAATCCTAGGTGATAAGGAGGTGGACTTCCGGTCTTCTGGGAGGACATCTTCAACCCCTACCACCCGCGCTCACTCGATGACTGGAAGGTTAATGTCGTAAGAGTCACAGTATTTACTAACGGGACCTATAGGATAGCGGTATACATGGCTAAGGGAGGGTACTCCCATGAATTCTACCTTAACGTAATATCAGAGGTGCCGCTGACGGGAAACCTAGTATGTAGGAAGCCATTCAGTAGGTACTGGACTTATTACTCCAGCGGATATTACAGAGAGATACCAGACAAAATATACGTAATTCACAGCTAGCAATCAGGCACGTTCAGTGCTTAGTCGTGGTTCAGGCAAGTGCTCTGGCTAGGAGTCTTAGCTCGCATGTTTGTGGAAGCCTTAATCTAATGTACCTCAAGAATCTGCAGGAAATGTATTGGACTGGCAGTACATTACCTAATTAAAACTACTTGGAGGTACTACCTTCAGCCACCTTCACGAGCTTAACACCATGCTTCGTAATGAGGACGCCCATACCTGTGGGGGTTTGTAGGGGGGTTCTCACCCAGCCACCTGTATTAGCTACTCTCCAACCGTGATCTATTAGCGGGACGTGTGTATGAGCCATAACAACCCATTCGTCCTCGCTTAAGCCTACACATAACTTAAATAAGCGCTCAAATATGGGGGCGCCAATAAGCCTAGTGATAATGAATCCTACAGAACCGCTAACGACGGCGTCCCCATGCAGAACTACGAGGTTGAAGTCGTATACCCTCAGCTTCAAACACTTACCAACACTCTGGAAACTCGTTCCTCTGAAAGTGTAGTTTAGGTTCGGAAACTGTGGGTCGTGGGAGATGCTGCCGATGACGTAGTATATGTCTAGGTCTAAGCCATCAACACCTAGAACCCCTAACAGCCACTTCACGA
>JAGGUC010000150.1 GCA_021158735.1 Desulfurococcales archaeon
GGGCCATGAAGCAGCGTGACAGCATTAAGAAGTTAATAGCTGAACATCTAGTTAGGTGGGGTATACCAACTGCGGCTTCGATAATTGAGGCAAGAAGTGTATCAAATGAATTAGTCATCATAGGAAGTGGAGGGATTAGGACGGCTTTAGACGCGCTAAAGGCCTTAAGATTAGGGGCTGACCTTATTGGTATGGCTAGACCTGTGCTCTTAGCATACAAGGAGAGAGTGCTCAGAGAATATATTTTGTCGTTTATTAAAGCATTAAGCATAGCCTTTATGTTGTCGGGGGCTAAAGAAATTGCTGAGCTCCGAAGCAAGCCTATTATAATAGTAGGTACTCTTAAAGAATGGATACATTCCAGGAATTTACGGGTGCCCTAAATTCTTAAACTCTGAATATCTTAATTAAGGTGGCACCTACCTTAGTAAGTCGGGTGAGCTATTGGAGGACTTCACGGACCTGATTAACTATGCTAAGAAGATAGCGGCTGAAACAAATAAGGTAATCTATGAATTAGTTTCAGGTAACCCCAAGCTACTATATGACGCGTCGCTACACCTTATTAAGGCTGGTGGTAAGAGGCTCAGGCCTCTAGCTACTGTGCTAGGGGGTAGGCTGTTTGGACTGAAGGAAGATATTGGAGTGATGGCCGGGGCGGCAGTAGAGCTCCTACATAACTTCACTCTGGTACATGACGACATCATGGATAAGGATGAGTTTAGGCGGGGTGTCCCCACAGTCCATAAATTATGGGGTGAAGACATAGCTATACTAGCTGGTGACCTGCTCTTTAGTAAAGCCTTCGAAGCACTTCTTAAGCTCACTAACTACGACATAGATTATGAGGCCATCATAAAAGCACTGAAGGAGCTTTGCTGGGCGTCAGTCACAGTGGCAGAGGGACAGACACTTGACTTAAGTCTTTCAAAACTGGAGTACGTTGAATTAAATGATTACATAGAGATGGTATACAAGAAGACGGCAGCACTATTTAAGGCCAGCCTCTGCATTGGCGCTATACTTGCTGGGGCTTCTAACAGTGAGTTAAGTAAATTAGCTGATTATGCAGTAAATGTAGGTATAGCATTTCAAATAAGGGATGATGAATTAGGCTTAGTTGCAGACGAAAAGAAGCTTGGTAAGCCTGTTTACAGTGACTTAAGAGAGGGTAAGAAGACTGTCTTAGTAATTTACGCACTGTCTAAGGCTTCTGAAGGTGAAAGGAAATTCCTGCTATCAGTTTTGGGGAATGATAAAGCCACTAAGGATGAGCTCAGAAGAGCTGCTGACTTAATACTGTCCCTAGGAGCCTTAGATTATAGTAATAAGTTAGCTAGTGAATATCTAAAGAAGGGTCTGGAAGCGCTTAACTCAGTAAATGAAGTTGACCGGGAAGCTAAGAATCTCCTCAGAAAGCTTGCATTATTCGTAGCCGAGAGGCAGTATTAAATGCAGAAGGATGACAGTGAAGGTAGAGGTCATTCAGTAAGTGACTTTTTGAGAGAAGAATTAAGGAGGTTGAGCAGGTATTATGGCTTAGTGAAGTGTTATGTTAAGGGTGAGAGCAAGTATGACTTAATCGAATGTAGACTGCTGCCTAAGTACATTATTGATGATAGAGTAGCTAAAGGTCTAAGGGTTTGTAATGAAAGATCGAGTGTGTGTATTGACGTTGATGAGAATGAAAGAGTAGTGGTTCTTGAAGTTGTTGGGAAAAGAATTTTCTTAGTCTCGGATGAATGTGAACGCGTTAAACGTAATCAAAAAATAGCATACGTTCTAACAGGTAAGGGTGAGTTCAGAACTATTAAGTCTCCAGTCAATGGATATATACTACTTTATAATGAAATCCTAGGCGGGAAAGCGGAAAGGTACCAAGTATTCATTGTGGTGAGAGAATGAGTTCAAAAGGTGGTAAGCCTGAATGGCTCAGTGATAAAATTAGAGATGAAATCCTGGCATATGCGTTAAAGAATGCAGTGGAGCATGGTGGTAAGGCGATTTTAGGGCCAGTGATGAGTATGTTGCTGGGTAGACATCCTGAACTAAAACCCAGGGCTAAGGACCTGGTTAATATAGTTAGAGAGGTTATTGTGGAGGTTAATAAACTTACTAAAGATGAGCAGGCTAGGCTGGTCAAAGAACGGTTTCCAGAGGTATTAGAGGGCAGGAGGGCTGGTGAGGAGAGGAAGGGTAGGCTACCGCCGCTTCCGAATGCCGAAAAATATTCTGAGGTGAGGACTAGGTTTGCCCCTAATCCGGACTTTCTTATTCACTTAGGCAATGCACGTCCTGCTATATTGAGTTACATGTATGCAAGAATGTATAAGGGTAAGATGATACTGAGATTTGAGGATACCGACCCTAAGACAAAGCCCCCAATGCCTGAGGCTTATAGATTAATTAAAGAGGACCTTAAGTGGCTGGGTATAGAGTGGGACTACGAGTGCATTCAATCTATAAGGCTAGAAATATACTATGAAGTAGCTAGGGAGTTAATTAAGCGTGATGGAGCATACGTGGACCTGTGTTCAAGAGAACTTTTTCAAACATATAAGATGAAGAGAGCTCCATGTCCGCATAGAGCGCAGTCTGTGGAGGAAAACCTTGAATTATTTGATAAGATGCTGGAAGGGACATTTAATGAGGGAGAAGCAGTTCTGAGAGTAAAAACTGACTTAAGCCACCCTGATCCTTCAGTAAGGGACTGGGTTGCTTTCAGAATAATTGACACGGATAAGTACCCTCACCCCATCGTCGGCTCTAAGTACAACGTATGGCCTACCTATAATTTCGCTGCAGCAGTGGATGATCATCTTCTGGGTGTGACACACATTCTGAGAGGCAAGGAACATGCCGTAAATACGGTAAAGCAGAAGTACCTCTACAAGCATATGGGCTGGCAATACCCTGAAGTTATTAATCTTGGGAGACTGAAGCTTGAGGGACTAATTCTCAGTAAGTCGAAAATTAAGGAATTAATGAGTAAGAGCCCAAGTAAGTTCTCAGGACCGGATGATATTAGATTTGGTACAATAGCGTCACTGAGAAATAGAGGTATTACTGCAGAAGCAATTAGAGAAGTGATAATGGAGGTTGGCGTGAAGCCTACGGATGCGACAATAAGTTGGGATAATATAGCGGCAACTAATAGGAAGGTAATTGACGGGATAACTAAGCGTATGATGTTTGTTACGAATCCTGTTATGTTAATCATAAGGGATTATTCGAGTGAAGCGAGCATTACCCTGCCATTTCACCCTGAAAACACTAGTCTTGGAACACGGAGTATCGAGTTAAAAGTGGAGAATAAGCAGTTGAGAGTATTTATTAGTAGGCCGGATGGTGAAGAACTTCGTAAGAAAGGAATGACTAGGCTCATGGGCCTATGCAACATTCGATACATCTCTGACGAGGGCAACAGCATAGTTAGTGAATACATTAGCGCTAGCCTAGAAGAAGCACGAAGGCTGGGACTACCCATCATTCAGTGGGTTCCCGCATGGGATTATGCTGTAGTAGATGTTGTGAAACCCGTTGGACTGAAGTTACAGCTAATTTCAGGTCTATCTGAGCCAGCGCTAGCTGAGGTTTCAGGTGGTGAGCGCCTGCAATTCGTTAGGTTCGGCTTCATTAAGATTGAGAAGGTAAGGAAAGTGAGGAATACTAAGGCTAGGGTTAAGGCTGTTTACATACATCAGTAAGTTAATTATTTTCATGATGTGTGAATGTGTAGTAGATCATAACTCCTTTTAAACCCCTAACGATATTATTTGACGACGACGAGGTGGATGAGAATGAGTAAGCCTCCGTATGTAAAATTTGAAGTACCTCCCGAAATAGCTGAGAAGGGGTATGA
>JAGGUC010000082.1 GCA_021158735.1 Desulfurococcales archaeon
GAGGAGGGTTAATTACGTTAAGATATTATCGATCACGGGTATTGCACTATTCTTTGAGGTGATAGTACCTATAGGCGGCGTCACAGAGGTAGTTAAGGTGTTGTTAGCTATTAAATTGAAGGTTTTACCTAGAGAGGAGGCTATAGCCTCATTGCTTATACATAGGGTTCTAACATCAGTGGGAATTATAGTTGTGTCAATAGCATCACTAATAGCTATTAAGGCTTCGCTCGCCGCTTTTGCTGGCCTGCTTATTCCGGCCATGGTTCTCCTTGCTATGAACATAGCATTGTGCTTAGTTCCTGCATCTAAGAGAATAGAAGGTATATTAACTAAGTATGGGAGCAGATTTGGCTACGACTTTGAGGGGCTATCTTATGCATATGTTGAGAAGCTGATTAGGATTAGGAGAGCTGTTCCCTTCATACTAATAGCGTTCTTATTCACTATACTTGAAAGACTACTCAATGGTTTTTACGGCTTATACGCTGCTTCGCTAATAGGTACGCAGATCACTTTGCCTGTGTCCTTACTCACTTTCGACACCATATACGCTATCCTCTGGCTTTTCCCGATCGTGACTCCAGGGCAATTAGGAATATATGAATTCATCCAAACAGGCATCCTAGCACACCTAGGCGTTAGCCTTGACGAAGCCGCTGCAATGAGCATCATCTCTAGAGTGATATATGTTCTAGGTGGGTATGTGGTATTTGCGATATTCATAGCCCTTCTAGGATTAAGCGTTAAGTCATTAATTGCTGAATTATCAGGGTCCGAGGTCACTAGTGGTAGAGAAGAGAAAAGTATAGGATACGTCTGCTTCAATATTGTCGGTACGCATGCATAAATACCTTAATATCAACTAAATACCTTAGGTGGGAGCTTCATGTCGACCGAAGGTGCTGAGGTTGAAAGACTGAGGGAGAAGGTAATTCAGGTTCTAAGAAATGTGTATGATCCTGAAATACCCATTAATATCTGGGATCTAGGTCTGATCTATGATGTCGTAATATCTAATGGTGTTGTACATATTAGGATGACTCTCACATCACCTATGTGTCCAATAGCCTACGTGATTGTTCAACAGGTTACTGACGCGATTTCTAAAATAGAAGGGGTAAAGGACATTAAGGTAGACCTGGTATTTGACCCACCATGGGACCCCACGAAAATGACTGAGGAGGGACGGAGGTTATTCAAGAAGATATATGGGTACGATATCGTAGATGAATACCGGAAGCAGGAGAGGTGATTCAATAATTGCCTATTAGTGAGCACCGGGCTAGAGCCTCTAAGATTAAGGTTAAGTTCTGTTTAATAGTGACCAGCGATAGTGTGGTAGAAGGTAGGAGAAGGGACGAGGTTACTCCACTGGTTAAGAAGCTGATTTTAAGTAAAGGACACGAATTCGTAAGAGCTACGGTAGTACCCAACAGCGAGCCCAAAATACGTGAGATACTGAACTCCTTTCTGAGTATGTGCGACGTAGTGATAGTGTCGGGAGGGACAGGTCTTAGCAGTAGGGACGTCAGTATTGATGCTGTAAAAAGTTTGTGTTCCAAGGACATTCCAGGCTTTGGTGAGTTGTTTAGATATTTAATATTTAAGAGGTACGGTACTGCCGCATTAGCTACTAGAGCTATGGCATGCGTCTATGACCAGACGTTAGTGTTTGTCACTCCAGGCTCCGTGGATGCTGTTGAAATGGCTTTGAATGAGTTGATTCTTCCTGAAGTAAGCCACCTGATTTACGAGGTCAGAAAGTAGTGATGTGGAACGTCTTCAAGCTCTGCTTTTTAGATTTAAACACCCTGATCTAGTGAGTTTACAAGGTATTGAGCGGAGCTGGTATGTATGGGTAGGCATAAGATCTTACTGGTTAATGACGACGGGTTCATGAGTAAGGGCCTCCCGCTCACGTATAGTGCCCTCCAAGATGTTGGAGACGTTATAGCAGTGGTTCCGGAAGTACCAAAGTCAGGTGGAGGACATTCAGTGACACTTCACAAACCCATTTTCGTCAGGGAGCTTCAGATATACGGTATGACCACCTACGTTATTAATGGAACGCCTGTGGATGCCATACATGTGGCAAGGAGTGTATTAGGGCTTGAGCCTGACCTAGTAGTCTCAGGAGTCAACATAGGTGAAAATACGTCGATGCAGAACATTCTTTACTCAGGAACTGTTGAAGCAGCTATTGAGGCTGGGTTATTCGGCTATCCATCTCTTTCATTCTCAGCTGACGTAGGAAGTGATGAGGCTTTCGAAGACCCTAGGTATGCTGCACTAGTAAGGAAGGTAGTCATTGCTGCATCAGCCTACATCTTAGAGCACGGGTGGTTTAAGGGTATTGACTGTATCTCAATCAATATACCGTCCATGTACAGCGTGAAAGGGGTTATTATGGCAAAAGCGCAGAAGCTGAGGTTTATTCAGAAATATGAAAAAAGAGTAGACCCACGAGGTAGGGAGTACTACTGGCTAGTAGGTGAGAGAGTCACTGAGCCTGAGACTGACTCACATTATCTCAGCCAGGGGTACGTAGTCGTTACACCTCTGCGCTCAGACTTAACACATCCTGGCTTGTGCGGCTGCCTTGAACTACCTGACGATATACATGACTTCATAAACCACCTTAATAAGGTACTTACTAACTTACCACGTAATTTAGTGTAATTTGAGGAGAGGTCACATGGTTCGAAGGAGGTTAAAAGGTTTTTTAAAAATTGAAAATATTGATGTAGCACTTAATAGATTGTTAAACAGTGTAAAGGTGAGCCTGAACATTAAGCAAGTACGCATAGCTGAGGCTGTAGGTAGGGTCGCTGCTGAGGACATATACGCACCTCGAGAGTACCCGCCGTTTGATAGGGCTGCGGTAGACGGCTATGCTGTGAGATCTTCTGATACCTTCAGTGCTTCACCTACTAATCCAGCACTTCTTAAGTGCGTCGGAACTATTGACACATCAGTAATTAAGGACTATGGTTCAATAGCATGGAGTCCACCTACTTTAGAGGAGGGTGAGACGTACCTAGTCTTTACGGGAGCCCCAATACCTGTTGGTGCCGATGCTGTAGTTCCCTTAGAAGATACTGTTACGCAGGGCAGGAACGTCTTAATACTTAAGCAGGTACCTCCTCTCGCTAACATATCAAGAAAAGGCGAGGACTTCAGGCGTGGTGATGTGATTCTGCGCAGAGGAGCCATTATTATGCCATGGCACGTAGCGGCCCTGGCCCAGGCGGGCATAGGTTATGTTAAGGTCTACCAACCTGTGCGTGTAGCTGTAGTTAATACAGGTGATGAGCTCACTGAAGTGGATAGCAATAGACCGGGCATTATTAATTCTGCAGGACCGCTCATAGAGGCCTACGTAAAACTCATTGGTTGTGATGCAGTGAGGCTAGGCATTGTTAAGGATGATGTGCAGGAAATTAGGGAGGTTGTTGAGAAGGGCCTAAAGGAGGCTGATGTAGTCGTTATTACCGGAGGTTCGTCCGTGGGTGGTAGGGATGTCGTCCCTGAGGCACTGTTCTCAGTAGGGAGGGCCGAATTGATTTTTCATGGAGTGAATTTAAGGCCTGGTAGGACAGCAGGTGCCTTTATTATCAACGGCAAGCCTGTTTTAATGCTATCCGGACTTCCGGTTGCTTGCTATGTAGGTCTTGAGGTTATCCTTAAGCCACTGATATATTACTTGCTGGGGACCCGTCCCCCACCTAAGGTAAGGGTAAGAGCTACTTTAACTAGAAGGGTCGTTAATGTTGTTGGATATAGGTCCTTTTATCGTGTGAGAGTTTACCGAGGTAGTGATGGAAGATTATACGCTGAGCCCTTAAGACTTACGGGCTCCGGGATCATTTCATCACTGATTAAAGGAAATGCGTTACTAATCATACCTGAGGATACAGAGGGTTTTGATGAAGGTGCTGAGGTGGAGGTAGAATTAATAGGTCCTATTGACTGACCTGTCAAGGACGTACGCATGACTTAGCACAACACCTAAGGACCTCAGCTTTTTTGCACAATTACTGCAGTACTTCCAAGTCTTTCTGTCAGTATCGAATATAGTGTTGCTAAAGAACATTACGCAGGAAGGGTTGGAGCAGTGTCTTAAGCCGAGTACATGACCGATTTCGTGCATGACTTCCTTTCTTAAACGCTCAATAAATACATGTCTTGAGATATCCTCACTTCTAATCCATAACTTTAGTCTATACGTAAAAACTAATGCTACATTAAGCTGTGGGCTAGCAACACCAAATACGAAGTTAAGACCTTCTACATACCCGTCACCTTCAATTATTGCTAAAACCATCCTCTCACCGCCCCACTTACCGTAAACCCAGTTAAGGACTTCTTCAGCTCTGTATTGATTCCTGAAGGTATCTATGAACTCACTGGGTACACTGCCATCGCTTAATGCTCTAACATTAGCATTGAAAGCTTCTGACACCAACACAGCAATTTCCTCTAAAACCTGACTATTCGTATTGTTGAATCCAATTACGTATATACTTAAAGCCATCAATGCCCCAGTAAGTCATTATTGACTGAGCTAATTACTTTATAAGGACAGTGCATAGGCAACCCGAACTGCGTTAAGTTAAATTATGTGCCGGTTCTATAATATCGTAGCAGTGGTAGCATGTGGGGCGGTAAGCTAGAGATGCTTTTTAATCCGTCATCAGTAGCTGTCATCGGTGCCTCAGAAAAGCCTGGCACTGTTGGTAGGGCAATAATGCAAAATCTTCTCACGCGGTTCAAGGGAAATGTATACCCTGTCAATATAAAGTATGATAAGGTATTTGGCATTAAGTGCTTCAAGTCAGTACTTGAAATTAAGGAAATGATCGACTTGGCCGTTATTGCAGTGCCGGCTAGGTTCACACCAGGCATCGTGAGGGAGTGCGGTGAAAAACGTGTGTCGGCAGCCATTGTAATTAGTGCTGGATTTAAGGAGACAGGTGAGGAGGGTGCCAAGCTAGAGGAAGAGTTAGTCTCCATTGCCCGCAGATATGGTGTGAGAGTTTTAGGTCCTAACTGCTTGGGAGTTTATGATGCTCATACCGGGCTAGACACGATATTTAATCCTAATGACAGGCAGGCAAAGCCGGGGCCAGGTAATGTTGCATTCATATCTCAGTCGGGTGCATTGGGCGCTGCAATTCTAGACTGGCTGACCGAAGCCGGGGTAGGTATGAGTAAGTTCATTAGCTACGGTAATGCAGCAGATATTAAGGAGTGGGAATTAATAGAGTATCTGGCGGACGACAATAAAACTAAGGTAATAATAGCTTATATAGAGGGTGTTGAGGAGGGCATTAAATTCATTCGCGCAATAAAGAAGTCCGTAGTCAGGCGCAAGCCCGTAGTGGTACTTAAGGCAGGAAAATCAAACAGAGGCCTCAGAGCTGTTGCATCTCATACGGGTTCATTAGCAGGCAGGTATGAAGTTTATGAGTCAGCCCTTAAGCAGTTCGGTGCATTAGTTGTTAAGGAATTGAATGAACTTATAGTTGCCGCTAAGGCTCTATCATGGCTACCTGTACCTAAAGGTGAGAGAATAGCCATAGTAACTAATGGTGGGGGTGCTGGAGTACTAGCTACTGACGCGACCGAGCTATCAGGATTAACACTGGCTGAATTAAGCCCAGAAACCAAGAATAAATTAAGAAATAAGCTACCATCAGCTGCTTCAGTAGAGAACCCAGTAGATGTGTTAGGTGATGCGTCACCCGAGCGTTATGAAGTCGCTATTCAGGAGGTACTAAGCGATAAGAATGTTGATGCGGTCTTAGTGATCGGGATAATGCAGTCACCGGCCTTCGACCCCGCTGGCATACTTCAGGTACTAAAGAACTGTGTTAGCAAGTACAGTAAGCCTATTGTAGTTGCTGCACCGGGCGGTGAGTATACTGCTGACAAATTAAGGAGAATAGAGCAGGAAGTAAGAATACCTACATTTAAGACACCTGAAGAGGCAGTCAGTGCTTTGCGGTACGTGATGTATTGGAGCAGGGTGCTGAGGAGGCTAGGAGATAGTGCTAATAAAAGCTGACTTCCACATACATTCTCTGGTCAGCGATGGCTCGATGCACCCGAGAGATGTACCAAGGCTTGCTAGAAAAAAAGGCTTTAAAGCTATAGCCGTTACTGACCATGACAGCTTCAGAGGAAGTGTGATTGCTAATAAGGAGAGCAGTGGAAGCGTATTGGTACTACATGGTGCTGAAGTACGGACAGAGTATGGTGATGTCCTGGTACTGTGTCCGCATCCAATAACTATCCATAAGAAACTAAGTGTTTTAGTAACCCACGCACGCTCAAATAATTGCCTCCTCATACCTGCACATCCCTTTGATGTGGTTAGGGCTGGAGTGGGGAGGCTCGCCCACCTCAAGATCTGGGACGGCATCGAGTGCTGGAATGGGTTCAGCGACCCATTAACAAATATGTTGGCATGGACTACTTTGAGGGACATACACAGCGCGAGTATTGCGAATTCTGATGCGCATGTACCTGAGATGATCGGTGTGCCGTACAACATTGTTGATGTAGATGACCTGACATATGACGACCTGCTTGAGGCTTTAAGGAAAGGACGTCTAAAGCCCGTGCCTGGTTACATGCTAAGCGGGCTGGCAAGCAAGTGGTCATGGTCCATCAGAAGACGTGTGCGTTAGTTCTTAATTACCTTCGACATAGCCTGAAAAGCTAGTCTAGCTCTTAGCTCTGACCTACCCAGCTTATTAAGTGCCTCATCAACTCTTTTGGGTGATGCAATAATCACGTACCTCCGCCTCAGCTCATCTATTTCTGAAGCCAGCATCTCCTGCCTCACCCACTGCCCGTAAATCAGCCCTCTTCCAAGGAGCTTAAATAACTCCCGCCTTAAGTCATGTGTTATCTTACCTGGTGCTTCAAAAACTAGTGGAGTGCCAGGCAATGGAAGGAAGACATGTGCATGCACCCGTGCACCCAGCCCAATGACCCTAGCCATATGGTTTATAGTCTCTCTGCAGTCTTCGGCGGTTTCCCCCGGCAATCCAAAGATGTAGTCCACATCGACTCCGAAGCCGTACTGCCTCAACAACGCAACAGCGTTAAGTACGTCATCTGCAGAGTGGGACCTCCCGATAAGCTTCAGTACCCTATCCGACCCTGATTGAGCACCTATTATTATTCTCTTATTATCTACATTATCCCTGATCAGCTTGATCACCTCTATCTCAACAAAGTCAGGTCTGACTTCACTAGGAAACGAACCCAGGTACACTCTCCCTCCACGTTTCCTAACCTCCTGAAGAGCTGTCACGAGCTCCTCAAGCGCACTATAGTTCACGCTGGAACCCATGCTTCCATAACCAAAGCTGTTAGGGGATATGAATCGTATGTCTCTTAGCCCCTTCTTGATTAGTTCTAGGGCATAGTAAGTTAGGCTGCCAATTCCCCTGTGTCTTGGCCTTGTACCAAACATGTAGCTTACCTGGCAGTACTTGCACGCGAACGGACATCCTCTAGTAATTTCTATAGGTCCTAGGAAGCCATACTTCAGGGAGAAAGGAGGGTATTCATTAAGGTCTATGGAGTCAGGCCTACCATTTAAGACTACTTTCTCACCATCCCAAAACGCAGTGCCATGTACCTTCAATGGATCGCCTTCACCAACTATAGCTCTTATGAACTCCGTAAATGATCTCTCAGATTCGCTTAAGAAAGCGATATCAAATCCTAGGGATATTAATGAGCCGTAAGGGTCCCCCGTAGCGTGCGGCCCTCCTACAACTGTGATAGCTCCTATTTTCCTCGCACTTTCCACTACATTTCTAATATCACCTAGCAGGAGGGGCAGTTGAGTCGACATTAAAGATACAGCTACAATCACTAACTCGTACTTGCTCCTCAGGCTAGCATTCAACATGTTGTGGAGTTCGCGTAGACCACTAATCATAATCCTGATCTCTTCATCAATTCCCTCTTTTTCCAGCGCACCCAGTAGCGCGGCAATGCTGTACTTGTTCCACTTTGTGTATCCGAATAATAGGAGGACTTTCCTCGTACCTACCACCACTGTCGTGTTTGTCACCAAAGCCCGCCGTTCACATCATTGCCCGGCTCAGCTACGACCGCACCGTTCATCCACTTAGTAAAGTTGTTAGGTCTAAAATAAAAACTATTAATTTCCAGCGTACTTCAGACCCTAAAGCTCACAGACACTTTCTTATAAAGTTATAGGATTTAATATAATAGTATTCTGGTGAGGTGGGCGTTAGTACAATGTGCTTGGGTATTCCAATGAGGATCGCGCGTGTGTGGAGTGAGGGTGAGTTAAAATTAGCTGAGGTAGAAGCTGGCGGCGTAAGAACTGAAGTGGATGTAAGTTTACTTGAGGATATTAGAGTAGGCGACTACGTCATAGTCCATGCAGGCATTGCTATCAGTAAGCTCGATGAGTCTGAGGCTAGGGAACTCATTAAGTTATTTAATGAAATAGCCAGTGAACTAAGTTAGAGGGACTGGGTTTTTAAGAAATAAGTAACCTGAACATACCTTTAAGACTACTTGCTGTGAGGTTTAACAGAATGCCCTCACTGCTTAAGCCGATCGAGAACTTTAACTTGCCTAGTGAGGTAATCAGGGTTCTAAGAAGCAGGGGCATAAGGTATTTCACCCCGCCGCAGGCTGAGGCTCTGAGGCGTGGGGTTCTAGAGTTTAAGAATATGCTGGTAACTGCTCCCACAGCTAGCGGTAAGACACTAATTGCAGAGCTAGCCCTAGCTAACGCATATTTGAGGGGAATGAAGGTCATATACGCCACACCACTAAAGACGCTGGCTAGCGAGAAATATGAGGAGTTTAGCTTGTGGCGTGACATAGGCGTAAAAGTAGGGATATCTACAGGTGATTTTGATGAACCAGGTGAGTGGTTAGGGCGGTATGATGTAGTAGTAGCCACATACGAAAGACTTGATTCCATCTTCAGGCTTAAGCCATCGTGGCTTAAGGACGTAGGCGTCATAATCATAGATGAGTTTCACACAATAGGTGATACGGATAGGGGGCCAATAGTAGAGCTACTGGCTGTTAGGGCTTTAAGGGAGGGAAAGCAGCTAATAGGGTTAAGTGCGACGGTCGGTAACCCGGGTGAGTTAGCTGAGTGGCTTAATGCAGAGTTAGTAGTTAGCGACTGGAGGCCTGTCAGGCTGATCGAGGGATATTACAATAAGAGAAAAAAGAAAATTTTCTTTGAGGACGGAAGAGAGGAGGAGGTCTCAGGCAGCCTTCTCGACTACGTTGCTGTGAGGGCTTTGAGGGAGAACTACCAGGTACTTATTTTCAGGCAGTCACGAAGTAGGGCTGAAGAAACTGCTAAAAAGTTAGCGAGATTAATGCCTGAGTCACTGGGGTACTACGATCTGATAGAGAAGCTTAAGAGCCGTGGTGCCCCGAACTCGGAAGTTAGTGCTCTTGCTCCATTATTCAGAAGAGGTATTTCGTTCCACCATGCAGGGCTGTCCTTCGCTAGTCGCAGAACGATAGAAGAAGGATTTAGGGCTGGCTTTCTTAGGGTCGTAGTTGCAACCCCAACTCTGGCGGCAGGGATCAACATGCCTGCTAGGCGGGTCATCATATTTACTAGGAGGTACGAGTCCGGATACATGAAGCCAATATCAATTGCCGAGTATAAGCAGATGGCTGGTAGGGCTGGGAGGCCGCAGTACGACCCATACGGTGAGGCCGTAGTAGCTGATGCCAGGAGTGAGGAGGAGGGGTGGAGGTACGTTAAGGGCGTTCCGGAGGATGTCAAGTCAGCCTTAGTAAATACCCGGGCAATGAGAATACATACATTGTCACTTATAGCATCAGGTTATGTGGTGAATATGAGGGAGTTAATGGAGGTAATGGAATCAACACTAGCGTTTAAGCAGCTAGCTTCACTACTTAGTGATGAAGCTATAGAGTACACTATCGATCAGCTGGTAAGTATGGAGATGGTGAAAATTGAGAGGGAACGCCTTACAGCTACTCCATTAGGGAGTTATGTGAGCAAGCTCTACATAGACCCTCTCACAGCACTCGTAATTATTGATGACCTAAAGAAACAGCAGAGCGTACCAAACATATACTATTTAGTGCTAACAGCAATGACACCTGATTTCGAGAGAGTTAGAATTACTAAGTACAGAACACTAGCGGAGGAAATGGAGGCAGCACTAGATAATGGCGAAATACCTGAACCTAGGTTTGGCTTAGATTACTATGACCTCCTAAGGGCGTACAAGGCTGGAAGAATACTACATGCATGGATCGAGGAAGTTGATGAAGACCAGATACTTGAGCGTTTCGGCGTAGGTGCTGGCGACTTACACAATATAGTTGAGACTGCTTCATGGCTAGTATATGCAGCATCAAGAGTGTGCCGCATCTATGGACTGAGGGAGCACTCACGTAGACTTAATGTACTCGCACACAGAGTAAAACATGGTGTTAAGGAAGACGCACTAGACCTAGTCAAGGTGAGAGGTATTGGAAGGATTAGAGCACGCATTCTGGTCATGAACAACATAAGGTCCTTGGAAGACCTGGCTGCAACAGACCCACTACGAATATCTAAATTGCCTACATTTGGAGAGACCTTAGCTAGAGAGATTGTTAAGGAAGCACGTGAGCTAGTAAGGAAAACAGCAATTTAAGAAGTGAAGTAGTAGTTTACTTAAATTCACTAATTAATTTACTTAAGTTCAGCTCACCTACAACCAAGGGCCACACAAGCCTATACTTGACCAGGTACTCAGGGTGTACCTCACCCAATATACCAACCTCACTGCCACTAACCACTACCTTAGCTGTCCTACCCTTAATGAATACTTCATGCTCGCCCTGCCTCAATTCATAGTTTATCCCTAGGGCGGTCAAGAGTGACTTAATGGTAACTAAGCCGTCAGTCAAGGTCACGTTATCACCATACACAGCGAAGCCCAAGTACCGCTGACTCACATAAGCTCCATCATCAGTTACTTTAACTACATCCCCGACTTCAAAGATCTTAAGCTGCTGATGGAGGTCAGCGTTCTCAATAACCGATAAAAGCAGAGACGGTATCATTGAGTTCCTTACTGCCGAGTAGGTTTTCATTTTAGGATTAGCTAGTTTTACGTAAGCCTCCGGACTGATGTCCGCAAGGAGTTCTGAATTCACTAGCATGAAATTAACCACCTCCTCAAATCCCAGACCCATCATCAAGTCCCTTATAATCGAAGAGAAGTACTCAATAGGACTCACTCCGCCAAAATGAGTGGGTGGAAGTACTTCAGCAGGCAGTCTCTCATATCCATAGACAATGGTGATATCCTCAATGAGATCGACCTCACCAATTACATCAACTCTATATGGTGGAACCCAGACTTTTAATGTGTCAGTGTCTTCCTTCTCTATTAGATACCCCATCCTAGGAAGCATATCTCTGACTTCATTGAAGTTCAATTTGATCCCTACTAGGCTCTCTATATTGCGTAGCTTTAGGTCAATTACTGACCCCTCAAGCTTAGGTGCTAGGTCAATTACCTCACCGTTGCGTCCTAATACCTTGGCGGACTCAATGATTGCACCTCCCCTACCTCCTCTCTCGGCTACTGACGTAGTAATTATATTCAGCACCTTAGCCATGAGTTGAGGCTCAGTACCTGTAACATCTATCAAGACGTTCTTCGTGTCTTCAGTAACTTTGTTGTCATCACAATTAATTATTGGCGGAAATGACAGAACTTCACCCTCCGAGTCCCGGAGCAGAGGGTACTTACTCTTTTTCACTAAGTGAGCATACTTTAAGCCTTTTTCGGTTTTCTTCAGTATGTCATCAAGGGCCATAGTTACTGACTCGTTTAAGGGTCTGAATTCAGCATTTCTTACTTCAACGTACCTTATAGGAGGCTTAACTTTATCTAAGTCATAGAGTCCTATTGAAACAAACTCACGGTCACCGCAGTAGGTAAGGTGTAGCTTCTCTTGCAACTGGAATAACTGCCTTATGGACTCATCGTCCAGCTCAACATTTCTGACTATAGCTATGAAAGCGTAAGGTCTGTAATCTGGGGCATTACTTACATCTAAGTATATGTCTGAGTGGCTGACCGCATATTTCGAAGGGCTCCTAACCCCCAGAACAAACGACAACGCCCTACTGAGACCTTCAGCAGAGAACAGATCGGGTCTATCATGTGAAGCTTCATAAATTACTGTGTCTTCACTCAGCTCCTCCACCTCAGCTTTCAGTGCAGTAAATAAGTTGCTTAATGTGCTAATACTCAATTCCTCCTTAACTAGTCTGGCAAGATCCCATAACTTTACTTCAACTACAGGCATTACTCACTCACCATATATGGAGCCTTCATAGAACGAATTATTCTTAGATTATTAGTGTAGAGGTTCCTTATGTCGTCTACACCCAGCACTAACATAGCTATTCTATCTATCCCTATCCCCCACGCAGCTACGTTATGACCTCTTAATCCGACAGCTTCAAGCACCTCAGGTCTGAACATGCCTCCTGGGAAGACCTCGATCCACCCGAGTCTAGGGTGCTTTATGTACCCCTCAATACTTGGCTCAGTGAATGGGAAGTAGGCTGGCCTAAACATCACTTCACCCAGGTTCAACCTCTTAGCGAACTCCTTGAAGAAGCCTATTAAGTGAGTGAAGGTCACTTTTCTACCAACGATTATCCCTTCAAGCTGATGAAACTCCATCAAGTGCGTCGGGTCCGGCGTGTCAGGCCTGAAGACTCGGTCCAGTGAGAAGGCCCTGTATTCCCCAGCACCCTGGCTGTAGATCGTTCTCATAGACACACATGTTGTGTGAGTTCTAAGTATTAATCTCAGGGCTCTCAGGGGGTTCCAACCGTACTTAAGCCTTGATTCATGGATGGCCTTAACCTTACTGACTAATTCCTCCCACTCCCTCCAAGGGCCTTTAGCCTCAACTACGTATACGTCGGTCTCCTTTCTTGATGGGTGGTACTGCGGTACAAAGAGAACGTCAAAGTTCCACAGCTCGGTTTCTACGTGGGGTCCCTTCATTTCTTTAAATCCCATGGTGGTGACGATGTACCTAACATACTCGAGGAATTGTATGTAGGGGTGCTTTCTGATCGGGACCAGCTTGGGTACGTCAATACTCAAGTCAAATTCCTTGAACTCTGCCTCTCTCCATAAGCCACTTGATATTATCTCCGGTGTCAACCTAGTAACAACTACGGACTCCCTTATCAGTCCACTAGAGTATA
>JAGGUC010000140.1 GCA_021158735.1 Desulfurococcales archaeon
CATAATTGCAAATGCCTCCTCAACAACTTCAGGCCACTTCTCCGCTGGGTAGGGGGCTGACTTAGCAGGCATTATTTCCTTGGCTAGCCGTGGCGATCCCGTCTCAATACCTACTTCCACACCTAAGTAATCCTGCTTAGCCTTCGAGTATATCATCTCGGTTAATTTAGTGAGTATGCGCCCATTCTGTTCAGCAACCACTATAGCTGCCAGTGAAGCATGTGCCCAAGCAATCGACTTGTAGTGCCGTAGGAAAACGTCATGTAATTTTATGAGGGGTTCTTCACGAGGCATCACGCCTCTAGCACCATATAGCAATACATCCTCTGAGTGAATTATGCCGTGCTCCACACCAGCCCTAACATTAACCAGCACCTCCTTTTCGATGATATCAAGAGGTATGAATCTCAGCGGTCTTAGCGTGACACTGCAAAACCTACATCCTCTAGGGCAACCTCTCATGATCTCGACAATACCGTTAACACTTGCACCCCTGATCACTGGGATATCTTCTATTTTGGGGACATCCATTGCTCCTATGAATATATATTTTGGTAGCTCCTCACCATTAAGTATCTTCCCAGCTAGCTTCTTAATCACGCACTCTGCCTCCCCATCAACTACTGTATCAACACCCCACTTACTCCATAACTCTGGCTCCCATAACCACTGCCAAGCTGCCGGTCCCCCAACTATTATCTTAAACCCGTACCTCTTCTTAAGCTCGGCAACATGCTTCATAAACTTAATAAACGATTTTCTATTCACAGGTTCCCTACCAGTTATTATCCACCACTCCGACGATGGTGGACCATAAGCAAAAAAGTCGTGGTGACCGACCAAGAATGCCTTGGCGTAAGGTGCGTATTCATCAATAAAGTCTGGATCTATGATGGCGGCATTATATCCAGCATCGAGAAGTGCAGCTTCGATCTTCCTTAACCCATATGGTGCCTCCACCGGCCTACCTTCGACATCGATCTCCGGCTTAGGACAACATATCTTGTACCATATCCTCTCAGGAACAAAAAATGCCGGGCCAGTCGCCAGGAACCCGAGAAATTCCTTGCCATGATGGTTACTCATCATCGTCCTGTCAGTGGTAATCACGAAGTCGTACTTTCGCTTCATCCTTCCTACCTGTAGTATATTACTCTAGCGAATACTAAATAAATTATTAGGAGCTACAGGTAGTAAATAATAGAATACTGATCGGTTCGTGAGGAAATATGCAGTATCTTGAAGGTGACTGCCTCCAGCTCTCTGACGGGAGTCTGTGGGTGGTTAAGGGTAGCTATCACCCCCCGAGAAGAATTATAGCGTTGCCCCGGCTAGTTAATGGCCGCAAGCTAAAGAGGGTGGACGAGGCTCTAACCGTTGTTCACAGGTATTATAGACACTTCATAACTTACGTGGACTTCATTGGTAGGGCGGTACCAGCAGTACCCGAGGCACTTACTAAGAAGCACTTAAGAGTACTTAGCACCCCATGTCCTAAGGGACTCGGCAAGATAAGTGAGTTGTGCAGTGACTTACTGAGTACATTATCCACGGTTTGCGGGCTTAAGTGTGGTGTAGCGGGCTCACTACTTTACGGTGCGGTGACCGAGCATTCAGACATAGATATTGTCTGCATCGACAATAGCGGTGCATATGAGTGTTTGAACAACTTGAGAAAGAACTATGTACTCAAACCATTTAGTTACGGTGACTTCCTCATTGAATACACCAATGTGTCTGAGGGGCTTAGCTTTAATGACCATCTAAGGCTCTCAACTAATAGAATTACTCAGGGAGTATTTAAGTCACGAAGATACACTTTGAGGCTGATTGATCCTCTCAGGGAGCGAGCTCTACAAGTTCCCTGCTTACTGAGCTATCGCGCCACCCGAGTCATTGCTAAAATTGAATCCACCGACTATAGGACACCATCAATTTACACTGTAGAACTTATCAGACCACAGATTATTGCTGAGAAGGTGCTTATGGTTACTTTCAGGGTTAGATATACAGAAATACCAAAGGAATCTCTTGTTTCGATCAACAACGCCTTCATCACACTGAGGCAAGATGGTAGTGCTGTTATTTCACTAGACGTTCCTGACACGTGTGTAAAGATATTAACCTAAGATTCTATTGTTGGCAGGGGCGTTAGTTTTCTATTGCTGCGAATTGATTACATGTAGGACTACGTAGTGTGGGTGGTGATAGGTGAATATAAAGAGAAAAAGAGTTAAGGCTTACGTTGATGCGCTAGGTGAGTTGCTTATGGTCGACGAGCCGAGCAGGAAATTAGCTGTTGACCTAGTTAAGAAGGCGCTTGATAGGGAGAATGTAGAGCCATTAAGAGGTGCTTCAAAACCTGACGACATCTATGAGAAAGAGCTAATTAGTCTCTACATAATCGGGTGTAAGGGCTTAGGTATTAAAGATGAACATAAGTACATGTTTGAGAAAGTATTTCATAAAGAGATAAAGTATGATAGAATAGTTCAGGTTCTACTATCTAATAGTACCCCTCATAAAGCTAGAGAAATAGTGCTTGAAATTCTCCCCACCCTAAGCGAGGTAGATATGGCAAAAATACTTAGGTATGCTTTAACACTGTATTATCTTGATTTTGAGGAACCAGAAGTCGTTGTTAACGTGATCCGCAAGTTAAGGGATGCCTTCCCTGAGCATGAAGACACCATAAGGAGGTTTACTAAGTTTTTTATAGCTGTTAAGTTAGCTGATGAGATATCGTGTGGTAATATAAGAAATAGGGTTGAAAAAGAAATAAGAAAGCAACTGCTGTCAATCAAAACCGGCATAGAAAAATCAACACCATCCGATGACTACGTGGTAAAGGTAGCTA
>JAGGUC010000144.1 GCA_021158735.1 Desulfurococcales archaeon
ATAGCTGTTTTTTGGGTAACTACGGAAGTAAGCTGGGCCTCTATCTGCTGGTACTTAATGGCTAGCTGCTCTAGTTCTGGCGGTAATCTCTGAGCCATCGACTACACCGTGAGGTTATTTACTGGAAATGTTAATAATACTTTTGTTGTTAGCGAGCTTTTAAGGCATCGAGCCTAACCTTCTAATAAGCTCTATAGTTGATGACATAAGCCTTAGCATAGCATTTGCTGCAGCCCTGAAGGATGAGTAGTCCGGCGCTTCAATAACTAATTCAATAGTTGACTCACCCACGATGTTAATTGCTGTTTTAACTCCCCTCAGCCTGACCTTAGCTTCCGGCGTTAAGGCCTTTACTACGGCATAGGTGGCATCCCGGCTCCCTACATCTACTACGGCTCTAAAAATCACTACCGCGTCAGTCATACTGCTTCACACCCATGACCTTAAATGACGGGCCACAGGGTCTATCAGATGACGTACATATAAACGACACGTTCATTTCGTGACTGTTTCCCACAAGTACTACCTCAACAGCCCTTAGTGGAGGGGTACCTTGGTATAGTGAAGGCTTAAAGATTTCTACTATAGCTTCTGCTGCGAGGATCGGTGGCCCTGACCCCAAGTTCGGAGGGCTCATGACCAGTGACTTAATACCTAGTGGCTTTTGGTATTCCCTGATCTCCCTACCCAATCTTACTGACGCTATTTTAAGTAGGTAGATCCTCTTTAGTTCTACGTCCGACACCCTATAGTAAACAAGTGCTGATGGGTTGGCTTTAATTTCGTAGATCATGAGTAAACCGTAGGCATTCTTACTCACAGCTATGTTCTTGAGGTCATTGAGTGTAGACTTACCTCTATTAAACTTTATTGAGTGAGGTATCGCGAGCGTGAGTTCCTTTACAAAAGATCTTGTTCTTCTTGAGGGTTCTCTTGAGGTTGTTATAATTAACTTCTTTTTATTCATTTCATTTATCCTTCACTACTTGGGTGTTACCTTCCCTACCTCTGTATACGGCTGGTAGGCTCCGCCAGCGAATATGCGGCCGCACCTAGGACAGTACCACACACCCACTGATATTCTCTTCATTCTGACTTTGCTGCCGCAGAATACACACCTATATGTTGCGTACCTCCTTTCCATAACTTCTCTCCACTTCTTTCTTAGTGTGGACCCGTACCTCGGTCCATAGCGTCCAGCAATACCAACTACTCTAGTTCTCCTGCCCATCTCCCCCATCCTTACTTAGGTGGTATGGACTATGCTTTTAAGTTTTATTGGGAGGTTTCTTCTTCGTTTTCGCCTTTCATACCTGTGTCTTCCGAGTCCTCTCTTAATTTCCTGGTGGCTTGCTCGGCACTTGCCTCACGTGTTGATGTCTCTATAGACTTCTCCACGACCTCGATTATCTCCTTGCCCTTCTTCATAGCTAGTTCGGTCATCTTCAGTACTTCATTTTTATCTAAAGCACCCATTCCTGACTTTTGAAGTCCTGCTATTCTTTCATCATCTGACACCGCAATCACCAGCTTCGTATCAAGAACTGTTTCCTCCTCTATGTCCGGATCAACAAGCATTATTTTGTCGATCTTACCTATTGTTACCGTGACCACCTTCCGGTTCATAGGCAGTGGCCCTGTGTACTCGCTCTTATCTACTCTGATTTCCTCACCTTCTACTTCAGCCTTAGGCACCCTAGCTGTTAGGAGTGCAGCTAGTGTAGCTATTGATGATGCGTCAATTAAGTTGCCGTCATGATCTAGCACGTATATATCTATCCACACTACCCACACGCGCTTGCCGGGTATCAGCACCAGCTTACCCAGGTCTATTGCTTTGATCTCTCTCAATGACCTGTCGATCACTCTTGCCAGCTCTATCGCGTTTTCATCGGGAGGTCCCGGCTCGAAGAGCGGTGATGCCGTGGGTACGAACTCTGCTGACACTACTATGGCGCCTTCATTAGGTGTGTCAGGGTACGGTGTCCCTAATTCTAACTTAACACCAGCAATTACCTGCGTGTTCCCCAGCTTCACAAATGCTGAGCCGTCAGCGTTGGGTATGTAGTTTGTCACTATGCCCAGCTCTCTGAAGTCCTCTAGGCCCCTACCTGAGGCTCTCACACCTTTCTTGATCAGTGAGACTATCGTTTCCGCCTTTAGTTTCGGTATTATGTAGTCTGATGAAGGTGTTATCGACATAACTACTCCTCCACCTTGACCTTTAAGTACTTCGTCTTTAGAACCTCTCTCTGTATTTTATAGATCTCCTGAATACCCCTCATCGCTAGATCTAATGCCTCCTCAAACTCGCCCGGTGTTAAGACGCCATTGAGTTGTAGAAGCGTTATCTTACCTAGTGATGGGGCTGCTGCAACAGGCATGTCGGCCTCGCCATACATATCCTCAACCTCATCTATGTCGAGAACGATGACACCATCAACCTTCCCGACGGCAACACCTGTGACTAGGTCCCTCACGGGTATACCAGCGTCGGCAAGCGCTAGCGAAGCTGCAGTTATGGATGTTGTCCTCGTGCCCCCGTCCGCGTTCAGTACCTCGATGTATATGTCTATTGATGCTCTCGGGAACATTTCAGAGATTACTATGGGCTCTAGAGCCTCCCTAATAACCTTAGATAGCTCGATCTCTCTCCTCGTAGGTGCTGGGGACTTCCTCTCATGTGTTGAGAATGGTGCCATGTGATATCTGCACCTCAGTATCGCCCTATAAGGTAGTGATATGTGCTTTGGCTGCGGCTCTCTCGGCCCGTAGACTGCTGCAAGCACTCTCGTCTTCCCGTACTCCACTAAGGCAGAGCCGTTGGCGTTCTTCAGTACCCCGACCTGCATCTTGATAGGCCTTAACTCGTCAGGCCTCCTCCCGTCGTGTCTGAGCCCGTCATCCCTAATCAGCTTCGGTTTCTCCTCCTTGCTCACCACCTAGTAATCCCCTCCTAACCTTCTCTTTAAGAATAAATTCCTTTATTCTGTCTGTGAGGCCTGGTATGTGGGCTTCCCTCTCAATTTTCCTTACAGCAAGAACCACGATCTCCTCTAGCTGCTTATTCGGGCACTCAATAAGTATCCTGCCGTTTTTAGCTACTGTTATCTTGCACCCTGTTTCACTCTCTAATGTCTGATGCATTGACCCCTTCTTACCTATGACTCTAGGAACCTTAACCGGGCTTATCTCTATTACCGAGCCCTTAGTTACCTTTCCCAATCCCTTACCCTTAGTAGTCAGTATCGGGTCCCTTGTTCTGTCAAAAACTTCTACTTTAGCTAAGACTACGTCCCCTATGTTAAGGTAGTCGCTGAGGTCCTCCTTAGCTGGATTTATTGGCCTGCCCAGGAAGTCTGCAGCGTAGAGTGTTGCTGGAAATGGCGCTCTTATATCTACTTCCCAGCTGGTTATACCTACGTTTCTTATGACGCCTATGACGACATCACCTGGTGATGGATAGTAGAATCCCTCGAGGGGTATTACGGTTAGGGAGTCTTCAGTGACTTCTGCTAGCCCAACGACTGCTGAGTAGTACCTATTGCCTACCCTGTATATGTAGTTGGGTGTTGCCACCTTAAACTCTCCTTCAGCTATTAACTGCCCTGGAATTACTAACTCCCTATTTTCTGACTGAGCCTTCTTCCTACCCAACTACACCACCTTCACATTTACTTCAGCTGCCCCTTTCGTCGCCCTGTTAATTCTGTCTATTACCTCGGCTTGCATTCCAGCGGGCAGTTCAATTTCTACATGGTAGCTCCCGTCATTCAGCCACTTCTCATTCTTAACCTCACCTAACCTCCTGAGTTCCTGATACGCCTTAGCAGCTACTTCAGGTGGTACTCTAACTGTTATGTATGCTTTCGCTATCTTTATTGGCAGTACCCTAACTATAGCCCTAATAATCTGTGTTGCCTGCTCCTCAACGCTCCTATAAAGGTCTACACTGACCCTTACTTCCTCCATGGCTTTCTCTATTCTCTGAGGTGGTATAGGTGTCTTTGTATGCGGGTCTACGGCTGACCGAGCTATATAGTTTATGATCTGTCTCTTCTTAGCTTCCAGAAGCTTTCTGCGTTGCTCGGTAGTTAACTGCAGCTCCCCTTTCTTTATGATGGCATCTGCTACCTTCTTTATGTCGTCTGTTCCGAAGATCTTCTTCAGCTCCTCCGGAGATGCTCTATCTCCTCTGCGCACGTCCTTGTACACGTAATCCCCGACTAGAACGTCATCTATGTTTAATTTTGCGCCCTCTCGGTACTGGAGTGCCTTATCCGGGTTCACTAGTATTTCGAATTTCCGACCTTTGACTTCGTAACGAGCTACTACATAGCCCCTACTGCTCATTTATCTACACCTGTCTTGGCTATGAGCTCAGCTAGCTTTTCACGGCTAAGCTTCCTGAATACTTTGTCCTCTAGCGTTATGTACCCCAGCTCAACGTTTTCTGCTGTGAGGGGTGCTTCGGCAGATGATCTAAGAGCTTTTAAAGCCAGCTCAATGAGGTCATCAACACTCATGCCTTCCTTATAGTTCTTCTCTAGGAATTCCATGGCTGGCTGCTCACCTGAACCCATAGCTATGGCTAGGTACGCAAAGTAGTATCCGTTTATTTCCGTCTTAAATAGTTGAACACCTTTGCTGTCCACGCCTAGGAATATTAGTGAGACGCCGAAGGGTCTCACGCCTGCGTGCTGTGTGTAGAGCTGCTTCACGTCACATATGTTGCGTACTATGTACTCGACATCTACTGGCTCGTCATAAACAAATCTGTAATTCATGGCTGTTCTTCTCGCGTAATCTATGAGGACCCTGCCATCAGCTGCTAGACCTGCAAATGACGAACCTATGTGTGTGTCTATTAGGTAGATCTTCTCTATTGAGCTGATGTCTATTAGTGGTGCTATCCTCCTCCTCTCAGCAACTATTACTCCGCCCTTAGGGCTCTTGATGGCTATGGTTGTCCAGCCCTTCTTTATGTTTTCGGCTGCGTACTCTACCTGGTACAGCTTGCCATCCGGCGAGAACACCGTTATTGCCCTATCATACCCCATTGAAGGTGGTCCAAACGCCAATATCCCTACCCTTTTAGGGTTTTCGATCAAGTAATATAAACTTATTATACTGACTAACATTAAACTCGGTAGCTTGAGTATGAGTGGAATAATCAGTGAGCTGAGGAAGGAAGGAATAGCGGTTGTTGGGGCTGGCGGGTCAGGTGATGTTGTTTCTGCTTTCGTTTTTTGTAAGGTGGTTCGTGACTTGCTTAGTATTGAGAAATGTGTTCCAGTAGCTGTTCTGTGGGAGAGGTGGTCACTTGACCCGTACCCTGGACCTATTCCTAGGTCGTTAATTAGGAATGCTGAGGTAAGGAGATGCGTTTACGTTGGTCCTGACACGTATGTTGAGAGGTGTGGCGGTGATTACGTCTTCAGACCTCACGCAGCTATTGTTGCTGAACTGTACGGTGACGTCGTACCTGCAGTAACGCTGGAGCTAGGAGTTTGTGGTGTTGTCGAGTGCCTCCGTGAGTTAGTGGACTCGGGCTTTAAGTATGTTGTAGCTCTTGATGTAGGTGGGGACATACTAGCTAGTGGCTATGAAGAGTCACTCTGGTCTCCACTAGCTGACTCACTAATTTTAGCTGCAGTAAGTGAGTTTAACTCCCTAGTTGCTGTTCTCGCTCCCGGAGCTGACGGTGAGCTCCCGCAGGACTGCGTTATGAGTAGGATAGGTGAGGTGATGTCTAAGGGAGGATATGTAGGTGCTCTAGGGCTTTGGAGAGAGTATGCAGGGCTGTACGAGAAGGTACTCCCTGAGACACGTACTGAGGCAAGCAGGGTACCTTACGAGGCACTCCTAGGGCACCTGGGCACGAAGAGTATGCGGAAGGGAACTAGGAGAGTTCAGATAACTCCACTATCACCTTTAATATTCTTATTAAAAACTAGTACAGTTCTCCAGCTAAATAAACTAGCTCAGGAACTCAAGAAAACGAGGAGCTTAGCTGATGCACTAAAGACAGCTGAAGAACTAGGAATACCCACAGAACTCCACCTAGAAATAGAGATAGCAAAGAAGTACGGCTGCGGACCCGAAAGCCTCAAAGCAAACATAAACACACAAGAAGTACGTAAAATAATACGAGAGAGAATATTCAAACAACCAAAAACTTAAAAGAACCAGTAACTACATAATTAACTACGGGGGGCCAGAGCAGCGGGGTGGGGTAGCCAGGAAGCCCGCGGGAGACCGGGGCTACCGTCCCTGCCCACGCTTAGTTTAATTCATCGATGAATTTTCAGCGAATCGAGTCCGCAGTCAAGCCTTGAATAGCCTCACGCAACTTCACCTATGAAGAGCCTTCAGGATCTCCCTCAAGAGATTAACCACATGTTTTGAGTATATTACAACTTCCCTATTCCCCACCTTAACTGAGGACGCCAAGTCGATGTCAATTCCTAATTTTAAGCTGAGCTTATGCATTACTGCCTTGAGCTCTCCGTAAACATTCGGTAAGATTCTGCTAGGGCATGATATGAATGCATAAGTGTAGCTGCCTTTCTTCCTTAATTTAATTTGCCTCAAAAGCATGATCTCACCTTCAGTTAAGGATTCGGCAACCTTACTAATGGTACTTTCATTGATCTTTGTAATTTCCCTTTCTAGCTGCCTACTATTAAACCTGGTTCTCTTATTCATTAAGTTAAGTAGCTTTGATTTTTTATTTGAGGAAATTACCTGGTCTGCTAATTCATTAAGTATATTGCGTTTCCTGAGTGAGTATGTACTTATCCTAAGCAGGTACTTCTTAGCATCATATTTTACATTATCGATCAGCTCTTTAATAATCCTAAACAGAATGTCCTCTTCATGAATGCTTACTCTTACAGAATCCTTATCGATAGTCCCATCACCATCAATTACACCCGCCATGAACTGCACTAAGCAGTCCCTACAGGACCTAAGTGTATCAATTATATTTTCTATCTCACTGCAGCATTCCCTCAACCTAATAATTTCCGCAGCAACACCTTCATCATGAACTAAAGCATTCACAACGCATGCTACCCTCTCAGAACGCATGTACCTCATACACTTAGCTATATATAATAATGCACCTCCAAAACTATACAATACCGCGTTTAATGTATGAGGCTTTGTAGTTGAGAAAATTATTTTCTGCCTTACCCAATAGGGAACCATCACTAAGGGCAAGACCTAGCCTATACCAAAATGATTTACGACTACTTAAACGAACCTCTAGACTCCTCCCCTTCAATATTACACTAGTTAAGTCTTCAACTTCATTTGCCTCAGACAAACCTCGTAATACCTCATGTAGGTATCTAGTAATACTCTTTCTTTCATCTGCAGCTAAGGTGAGTTCAAGGAATTCCCTCTCACCTAGTTTTCGAACTTTAAAATATCCGCTTAATTTATGCCTACATAAAATTTCACTGCAATATCTAGAGCAGATTTCTAATATAACGTCACCCGCTAACTTCATGTAATGTCATTAATATTCATGCAGTAATTCTTAATAAGCTCTATTCAGGTCAGGGTAAAATAAAGAATATCAAGAGTGAAGAGACTATACTTCAGTAAAGTAGGTTCTTCTAAGAAGATTGTTGACGCTTTGTGGGGAGGAACTAAAACTCTAAGGTAATGATCATTAAGGTATAACTCAGGTGTGGAATCACATTGCTACTACAGGAAGGTTGAAGTAGGTAATAGAAGGTAAGCTTTATTAACTATCTCACTAAAGCTGTTGAATGGGACGGTAGCCCCGATCCGCGAAGCTCATAACCCCGAGGTCGGTGGTTCAAAACGGGACGGCCACCCCGCTCTACTATCTCTATTCTGTGTTAATACTATGCAGATGGGATTATGCTCAGGGCGGGAAGCAAGAATTCACGCCCATATATGCGGTGATGGTCACTTATATGTTGAGGAAGGCGAAAGAGGGAAGCGATATATAGTTGAGTACACAAACACACGTACTGAACTAGTTAATGAATTTATTTGTGATGCTGTGAGCGGGTATAAGATATCTCCAACAGTTATTAGACATAAAGGTACGTTTATAGCCCGTTTTTAAATCAAAATACGCATTTAATAGGCTAAAACAGTTAGGGGCTGGTAAATCTAGAGAATGGCGAGCTCCACTGCAGATATTCTATGCAGAAGATTATAAGACAACTGTTTCACTTAATAAGAAACTGGTTAAGAGCCTTCTTCGATGATGAAGCTTACATTGACGTAAGTACTAGAAGAATATCGGTGACATCAGTAAACTACTATGGAATTTTAGACGTTAAAGATATGCTTAATTATCTCAATATAGATTGCAAGGTATATGCGATCATGAAGGGTTACGCATATAGACTAGTAGTTAGTGGCAAGGCAAACATTTCTAAATTTGTTAGTAATATCGTACTACTTCACCCATTAAAGATGTCCCGTCTAAAGCAGATACTTTCATGAATATGAACGTAAAAGTTTAAAAGGAAAATAAGCCCCTTTAATGATGGAACTGTAGAGGTGGCCGTCCCGGGAAAGTCCACCCCCCGCTACCATGGGGTGGGCCCCCCACCACTTTGTTGTGGTTTATTGGGTTTTTGGTGATGGTTTTGTTGGTTTTGGTTTTCGGTGGGGTAGTTACTTGCTAATTGATTGACTTTGGTGATGCTATGTGGTATTGGGGGTTCTGTTTTAATATGTTGCTTGCACATAGGTCTTTGGGGTCTTCATGCTTAAGAAGCCCGCGAAGCTATTTGTGGGTACTGCTGGGATTCCTCACTCGACGCCTAAGAAGTCTACGCCTGACGGTGTTAGAAGGGTTGCTGAGTTAGGTCTTGACGCTATGGAGATTGAGTTTGTTCGTGGTGTGAGGATGAAGGCTGAGCTGGCTAGTAAGACTAGGGAGGTGGCGATAGACAGTGGTGTTGTGCTTACTGTTCATGCTCCTTACTTTATTAACCTTCTGTCTGATGATCCAGCCAAGGTTAGCG
>JAGGUC010000035.1 GCA_021158735.1 Desulfurococcales archaeon
CCCTATATCCTTGACGTGAGGAAGATAGATGAGAGAATAAGAATTGCTGCTAAATTTATTGCTAGGTATAAGCCAGAGAACGTACTGGCGGTTTCTGCGAGGCAGTATGGCTTCACACCAGTTCAGAAGTTCGCTGAATTCACTAACGCTAAAGCTGTTGTAGGGCGCTTTATACCTGGAACGCTGACAAATCCGTACCTGGACATCTACGTAGAGGCAGACGTCTTAATAGTTACTGATCCTAGAGTTGACCAGCAAGCCATTACTGAAGCTTCAAAAATAGGAATTCCTGTGGTGGCGATAGCCAGTACTGATGCTAAATTAAGTAGCGTTGACTTAGTAATACCTGGCAATAATAAGGGAAGAAAGTCATTAGCGGTTATTTACTGGCTCCTAACGCGTCAGGTACTTAGGGAGAGGGGTACGCTAGCCCCTGATGGTGAATTGCCAGCGGGCCCGGATGTTTTCGAGACTAAGGTGGTGAGTAGGTGAGGAGAAGAGGGCCAGCAGTAGCAGGGCAGTTTTATGAGGCTGACCCAGAGTTACTGCGCAAGAGAATAGAGTGGGCTTTTCTACATGAATTAGGGCCAGGTCAAATACCCAAGGTGTCAGGATCTCGGATAAGAGAGAGCATTGGTTATGTTGTGCCACATGCTGGCTACGTTTACAGTGGACCAGTAGCGGCCCACGCATATCTAAATATAGCAAGTGAGGGAATGCCTGAAACAGTCATTATTTTGGCACCTAATCATACTGGCTATGGTTCGGCTGTTGCAGTGTATCCCGAGGGTGTTTGGATCACTCCACTAGGTGAGATTAAAGTGGATGAGGAGTTGGCTGAGGAGGTAGTTAATAACAGCGTCTTCGCTAAGCTGGACGCTGGTGCTCATGAGTACGAACACTCGATCGAGGTGCAATTACCTTTCCTTCAGTACTTATTCGGTGACGGAATAAGAATAGTTCCTATCAGCATGATGTATCAAACACCAGAGGCCGCAAAAGATATGGCTGATGCAATATCAGCAGCTCTCGAGTCAGTCAAAAGAGATGTTATAGTTATTGCATCGAGCGATATGACGCACTACGAACCCCATGAACTGGCTGTCAAGAAAGACAAGCTGGCGCTGGAGGTGATATTGGAGCTTAATGCTGAGAAGCTGTATAGAGTCATTATGAATAATGACATAAGTATGTGCGGTTACGGACCAGTAATGACCCTGATTAATTATGCCAGGCATGTTGGTGCTAAAGGAGCAGAGCTACTCAAGTATGCTACGTCAGGTGATGTTTCAGGCGAGAAATCATGGGTTGTTGGTTATGCGGCCGTAAGGGTATACGGGGCTAGTTGATTGTGGAGGCAACATTTACCTGGAGAGAATACGTACCCTTATTTTACGTGCCCATACCTAATAGGCATAATCCTGTTGGTATCGTACCTACATATAATAAAGTCACTATTAGTGTGAGTGCATCTAGCTCAGGCTTCATAGTAGTAAATAATAATTTGGATAGGGATATAGTCAACTTAATCAAATTATTTCTTTCACTGCTCCAATCCGAAGTAGGGAACCTACCTGGACTAAAGATTGAGGTTGTGGCGGAGGGCTGTAATGGAGATGAAATAAACAGCACCTATTTGTATGTAGCTGTAACTAATGCACTTACATATTTTCTATGTGGAGAGGTCAGTAGTGATATTACTGAATCAGTCAAAGTCCTTGACATGACTATGGGTGTGGATGACTCAGTGCTAGCCCTGCGAGAGTTTGTTAATGTGAGAGAAGGGCACGCATACATATGGAGGCTTAATGAAGGATACGTTACATCCAATAAGCAGGTTATTCTGAAACTGAAGAAAATTAATAGTTTCTTAATGAATTACATGGAACATGAAAGTGCTGACCTAATAACCCATGTAGCGGGTGTAGCAACTATCGGGGCGTTCGAAAAATTACTTAAGAATGAACCCCTAATCAGTGAATTGAGGACTCTTAATGCGGTGTGGCACATGCTCTATGGAGTTCCATTACCATATGGCGCAGGCAGTAACTACTACGTGTTAATAAAGGAAATAGGCGGTTGCTCCCTGCATGAAGTAAAGGAAATAACTGTTCAGTAGGTGGTGCCCTAGGTAATGACGTTAATCAAGGTAGTAAAGTTAGGTGGGTCAGTAATAACGTGTAAGGATAGTCCGTTTACAGTGAATGTACCTGTCTTATATGATCTGGCTCATCAAATTAGCAAGTACTTAAGGGATAACCTTGGCGCAAGCCTAGTTTTAATTCATGGAGGGGGAAGTTACGGACATGCATTAGTGCGTGAGTGCCTTAGCATGTATGGCAGAATAACTCGTGAGTGTTTTGTGAGGACAGCTCATTATATGATGATGTTAAATAATATTGTACTTGAGGTAATGCTAGCAAATGGAATTGAGGCTGTGTCGATCCCAACAAGATCTATATGCTACGCAGTGGACTCGACAGTCATCTGTAATGTAGACCAGATCAGGAGGTGCATAAGCGCTGGGATACTTCCTGTAGTATTCGGTGATGTCGTAATCGATATTAGTAGCGCAGGTGAGGCGAAGTATATTGTCGTGTCAGGCGATAAACTGGCGCAGATGATTGCGCGCGAGTTCCACGTAAATGAAGTAATTTTAGTTACTGATGTTGATGGAATATTTACTTCTGACCCTAAAAGGGATAAGTCTGCTAAACTTATTAAGGAGTTAAAGGCTGCGGAAGTCCGCGGTAGGGTTAAATTTATGGAAGTAACAGACGTTACTGGGGGTATGGGATCTAAGGTAGTTGAGATGCTTGAATACTGTACTGAGGGAACTCGGATACTAGTTATAGGGGGTTTCATAAAGGACAACCTATATAATGCTTTATCAATGAAGGAATTCATAGGTACTACTATATGGTGCTAAAAGATCTGAGTAATGAACTCAGAAAAATAGAGCACTTAAGCATTGTTGCAGAAAAGAATGATATTGAGGGACCGGCATCCACGCTTTTTGATTGTGTATACATGCTTCATCAAGCAGCACCTGAAGTAAACCTTGAAGACATCTCACTTAGGACTCGTTTTTTAGGGAAGGATTTAAACGCACCGTTAATGATCCTGGGCATGACTGGAGGGGCTCCGGGAACCGAGAAAATCAATGAGGCATTGGCAAGAGTAGCTCAAGAATTTAGAATAGCAATAGGGGTCGGAAGCCAGAGAGCAGCTGTTGAGAATTCATCTGTAGCTCATACATTCACTGTAGTCCGTAAGGTAGCTAAGGACGTACCAATAGTCGCGAACATTGGTGCTGCTGAGGTTCTTAAATATGGTCTACACGTAGTTGAGAAAGTAGTAGATATGATTGATGCTGACGCCGTAGCGGTTCACCTTAATTTAGCGCAGGAGGCAGTGCAACCGGAAGGGGTACCTAGGTTTAAAGGGCTGTTTGATGTTATTTCTAACATTGTTGATAGTGTTGGGGTTCCCATAATAATTAAGGAGGTGGGCAATGGCTTATCTTATGAAGTAGTTAAGAGGTTTTACGAAGTAGGTATTAAGTACTTTGATATAGGTGGTGCGGGAGGAACAAACTGGGTTTTAGTTGAAAGGTACAGGGCCATGAAGCAGCGTGACAGCATTAAGAAGTTAATAGCTGAACATCTAGTTAGGTGGGGTATACCAACTGCGGCTTCGATAATTGAGGCAAGAAGTGTATCAAATGAATTAGTCATCATAGGAAG
>JAGGUC010000036.1 GCA_021158735.1 Desulfurococcales archaeon
AATATATGGCGGTGTTATAGGTGGTTGAAAGCAAGCGCGTATTCCTAAGCATTCTAGCTGCTTTATTATCCGGTACTATTTTGGTACCTCTTACTGTTTCATTACTAGGCAATTTAAATCAGTTTGTCAGAGAGCTTGTAATCGCTCAATTGGAGTTGGCTGGGGCTCCACCTAACGTAATTAATGCCACATTAGATAGTATTGAAGGAATGATGAACTATATCATCCTTCTATCACCCGTATCCTCAATACTGCAGTTAGTTTTATTTGGTGCCATCATGGGGCTCCTCTACGGTTACTTAATAGAGAAACGCAGTGTAAAACCTGTGTATTCAGCACTATTGACAGGTTCTACTTACTTAGTACTACTTAATCTACTACCTATTGCTATTATTTCTGTAACTCAAGCGGAAGTTGCTGAAGTACTCTTTAGGTACATTCACCCACTAATAATCATCGCACCAGGTGTAACCTATACTGCGATCCTAACCGTCTTCAGCGCTGTCAAGGGACCGTGGAATAAGTGGGCTGAAGCTAAGCCAGAGAAGTATTAGCACTACCTGCCCGCAAACAACTTCATAAATTTGAATCAGGAGCTTAGCAATGACCTCAGAACTATGATTAACCTTAACTAACCCTAATTGGACTCTAATTACATTAATTCACAAGTCCTGTAAAGTCATATCTAGCTGAGATTCTGCTCTTAAGTATTTCAGATATTAGGAACACGCCATAATCTTCTCAGTACCTAATTCAGAAGTACTCCCGCCCGAGGCTGTAAGTTATGAATGACTTGGAACCGCCAGCCCCCTCCTCTCCCTCACCCATAGGGGTGTGTTGAGGTGGGCAAATGCCTCAGCAATATCTAAGTAGTTGCGGACTAGAAATGTCTTCGGCTGACCTACACTGCCCTTCATGACTTTATGTGCGAGCCACTTGTCCTGAGCTACCTCCACAGTACACGGGTCGGGCAGGAGCGTCAAGGCCGTGAGCTCGCCCTGTGCTTAGATACTGCCAGAACCTCGGGGTCAGGTGATGGAATTATGACGTCTACACCCTCCTTCTTGACCGCCCTACTCAGTGCTTCAATATATGACTCGCCCCCAGCCCTAGGTACTAAGTAAGTTCTCTCAACGTACCTCTGCCCTAGCAGTAGGTTGTACTTGACGGAATCCATCCCAATAATTACGATTTCCTCCCTCGACTTGAGGAGGGAACTGGCAATTCCTTGAGCTGTGTTACCACTTATCCCAGTCAGCAGTACAACTTTTTCCTAACCAAGACCTACATCCTCAGCTTGACTTAATAACTTCTACAACCTTTAACTATTTATAGTTAAAAGTGTTCAACAATAATATATCTACCTGATCTGTGATGTTACTGCCGAGTTAGAGATATTATCTTGGGGTACATCAATTTTTAACTTGAGGTGTGAGTACGTCCTGCCTAAAACATGTTGTTGAGGTAGTTGACCTGCTTGAGAGCCCTAGTGTTGATGGTGGTGCTGTAAGGGAGTTCTTTGAGAGCAAGGGTCTTGAAGGCCTTGACGTAACTACAGAGCGTATCAGAGGTAGTAAAGGCTGGACCAACTTCGTGAAGGTAGTAATTCATGGGAGAGGCGGTAAGTCTGCTGGCGGGTCCGCGCCGACGCTCGGGGTTGTTGGTAGGTTGGGAGGTATTGGTGCTAGGCCGTCTTTAATCGGGCTGGTCTCGGATGCTGATGGCGCTGTCGTCGCTCTCGCTACAGCATATAAGTTGGCTGAGCTGCACGCTAGAGGCGACGTGCTTGAAGGCGATGTAATGGTGGTGACGCATGTGTGCCCGAGCGCGCCTACGGAGCCCTACGAGCCAGTGCCGATGATGTCGTCACCAGTCGATATTTTCGAGTTGCTTAAGCGTGAAGCCGACCCCTCCATGGATGCGATACTGTCGGTGGACGCTACGAAGGCTAACTGGGTGGTGAAGCATGCCGGCTTCGCTATCACACCCACTATTAAGGAGGGCTGGATCCTTAAGGTGAGTACTGACCTAATCAACATATACATGCGGGTTACTGGCGAGCCACCGGCCGTGGTACCCATAACGATGCAGGACATCACACCCTACACAACACCGGTGTACCACATAAACAGTATTGTCCAGCCATGGATATACACTAGGGCTCCCGTGGTCGGCGTAGCTACAACAGCCAGGATTGCCGTGCCTGGCTCAGCAACAGGAGCTACTAATATCTGGACACTCGAGCAGGCAGCAAGGTTTGTGGTGGAGGTAGCTAAGGACTTCACGGCTGGGAGGGCTAAGTTCTACGACGAGGAGGAGTGGAGGAAGATAGTTTCGATACACGGAGAACTTAGGGATGTCATGAGGAGGGGTGCCCCACCCTAACCCCTAAATTTTTTACTTAAATTTAAAATTACGTACTCAGGTACTCCATGAGGATAGTGCTTTAGCGTATAGGTTGTCAATTACTACTACGTATTCTTCAGGATCGAGCCCGCTCCTCAAGTAAGCAGTGAGTAGAACTGCCCCGAGCCCGAAGCCCTCCTTAACGTACCCACGCTCGTAGAGCCTAAGCCCCTCATGTCTTGAATTACTCAAGTCTATACTTAAGTAGGTAATAATCGAGTCAGGTGCTAAGCCGCGGATCAATTCCGCAAAACCCGCTGAGGGGTCCTCAGCAACCCACTTAGTAGTTACTACGGATAACTCACTAATATTCTCGCCTATCTCCTTAAGCAGTGCCAGCACCGCAGCCATCTGAGTACCCCCGCCTAGGATGACTCTGACCCCGCGCCCCAGCAGTCCAGCAGCTAGCCCAGCAACCGAAGGAATTACCGGGTCACCTACTACTTCAAGCACGTCAAAAACATCACCTACCTCACGCTTCTCTAGGCACTTAAGTGCTTCACTAATAACTGACTCCTTAATGGACTTAGGTGCCTCAGGTAATGTGGAACTGACCCCGCCTACTGCTCTATAGCCAAGAGCCTCAAGAAATGCTGCAGCCGTTGTTGTACCACCAGGTATGCTCTCACCGATAATAACACAGTCATACCTACTGAAAGCATCAGCTAAATCCGAAGCCTTCTTAAATACCTCCTTAGCATTCTTAACGCCTTCACACTTCCTTATATCCCCGCCTGGTGCAATATCTAAGGGCATGTGCTGTACCTTAGGCTTCTTCTTGAGGCCTGCTGCAATGAGCCTTAAGTTAATACCATACATCTTACATAAGGCCCCAATAATAACTGCTGGTGACGGGGCACCTACAGGAGATATAGGTAGTACATTATGAGTCAATGGTCTGCCAGCAAGAGCTACCTCAGCCTCTATAGTAGGGAGGTCCATAGGACTTAATGACTCACCACCTATAGTGATTACACTTCTTAATGAAGCCAACGTAATGCCTGGTACCTCAGATACTTTAGTAGATGAAAGAACCACAGCTAGAGATACTTCACCAGTACTCAAGAACTTAATAAGTTCTCCTAATTTACTGCACCCGCTTAAGCACTTAATTTTAGAGTACAACTCGGTAGTCAGCCCTCACCCACCTCTCGATGTGCCTGCAGTTTGCGAGAAGGTCAGTAATTAAGTCTACTACTTCCTCAGGACCCTCAACTATAACCGTCTTAACGCCAGCTAACTTACCTGCTTCTACATCACCAATCCAGTCACCAATGAATAAAACCTCTTCTTTTCTAACTCTGAAGAACTCCATGACTTTGAGCAGCTGAGAGACCCTATCAGCTGCATCATCTCTGGTAACTATTAAGTCAAATACTCCCTGAATACCTGCTTTATCTAGAAGTGGCTTAGTAGTCCTCCACGACCTTAATGTAACTAGAGCTACCCTGTAGTTACACTTCCTCAAATTCCTAAGTAGCTCAGGAATCTTGCTTGGGCATACAGCTGATTCAATACTTCTTAATTCTTCGCTCTCTATAAGCTCTATTACATTACTGAACTTCTCGTTTTTGCTGTAGTACTTAATTACTGTAGTAGCTATAGGCTTAAGCGGGGCATCCTTGCTCAAACCCAGAATCTCCCTGATTCTCTCCCTAATACTCTCCCAGTCGATGTATGTCCTAACTAAGGTTCCATCAAGATCAAGAATTACTACCTTATACATGGCTTACCACGTATATCGTAATACCTGCAGTTAAAGGTGTTTTAGCTGTCATGCGTCACGAAGCACTATTAGCGCATACCGTAGTTCGCTTAATGCAGTACTTCAGAGAGTACCTACTGAATGTCATACTAAACTATGGGCGTTACGTATTTTATTTCTAAAATATGAATGAATACATGGCTGCTTAAGTTGATTGAGAAAATTAAAGAGCCCATGCTTAAGAGTCTTCTTTCCGAATTAGTCAGTATAGTAGATAAGGCAAAAGAGAAAGGACTTTCAGTCAGACTTATTGGATCAGCAGCCATATACCTGCACGTACTTAATTGTGAGGAGTGTCTTGAACTATATGAGAAGTTACTTACACGCGGTCCAACACCACCTAAGCTAGCTGTTCCAGAAAAAGCACCAGCCCCTGCTGAAGCTCCCACACCACCTACGGCAGTAAAGCCTGAAGAAGTTGCTGAGAAAGTCACAGTAGCACCTGCAAAGCCGGAGACTAAGGTCAAGGAGGCACCAGCACCTAAGATCCCTGAAATTGAAGTTTTAGAAGAACCGAAAGCTCTAGAGGATGAAGTACTCTTGAGTACGCTTATGCTTAAGTCTGAGCTTACAGCAAATATTAAGGTCGAGGTACAAGGGAGGAACTTACTGAACTATGTGGGCAGCCGCCTAGTTGAGCAAGTGAGAGACCTGCGTGATACCCACATGTATGTGAGTATTAGGGTTCCAGACGCTCATATAAGGCTTTTATTTACTAAGGGTAAGCTAGCTGGCGTTAGAATAGACTTAAGTGATGGGACAGTACTTAATGGTAAGGAAGCTCTCAGCAAATTAGCTGACACTAGCGACATAATAAGGACTAAGGCCTACGTATTCAGGGTTCCCGAAGACGTAGTTAAGCAAACCACTACTTGAGCTACTTAAATTCCCGGGTATCCTAGGTCATCCTTAACATCAATTACTTGAGCTTTATCAGGTAGCTCTAATTCTTCTTCTGATCTGCAGAAGACTATGGCTCCCTCAATAAATACTACGTACTTATGCACCACCTTACTCTTGAGAACCCCTTTCTTTCCCCTAGCATGAATAACTACTGGCTTTTCCCTACCTTCAATGAACTTTACGAAATCGCTAGGGCTAAGCTCTATGAGTATTCTATCAAGGAACCTAGAGATACCTTCAGCATGCAGAAGCCCCAGAATACACCACCACAATATATTCATTAAGACCCCATATTAAAGTTCCTCAATAATTTGCAGTGGTGCTACTTGTAGCAGGTAAATTCCTTAATTAAACACCGCGTCTCCGTTATAACAAGATTTAATATCTTGATAGAGCGAGTTAGACTGGGTGTTTAGGCCTTAATGCACGTAATGCGGAGCAAGCCTCGTAGGAGGCGCGGCATATCTACCGTCATAGCTGGCACCATAATTATCTTACTAATAATTGTTGGTGTCGTCCCTCTGCTTATGCTTTATTTATCGACATCTCAGACAGTATTAAATACATACAATGTTAAATCCACTTACGAAGAGCTGAAAGAACTTGAAGATATTGAAGCTAATGTAAGCGATAACACACTTACGATAGCCAATAAGGGTGCTGTACCAGTCGACATATCATTCATAACGTTAAGCAATAGTGAAGATGTTTGCTCGATAATCTTGGGCCTATACGACTACATAACCAGGACAGTGCCTGACCCAGTAATAGATGAATCCAACGTAATGTTAAACAGCCTTCAGAAAGTCGTAAGGATTGAGCAGGGCGGATATATTAAGCTAAACATAACGGGGCTAATTCAGCAAGGAGCTGAGGACGTATGCAGTATAGTGACTGCTAGAGGAAATGTAATTAAGGTACCTAAAATTGAAGTAGCGCAGAAAGCACAGGCAATTATAATTACTCCAGTAACTATAGATGCGACAGCACTGACTGAGAGAACAGACATAACAGTCAACGAAAATGAGATTCAGCCAGCTACCCCCGATAGCCCAGGAATAGGAATGTCGAGAATATCCCCGGATGGTACAAGTATAACAGCTTTATTAAGGTATTTCGTTGCTGAAAGCGCAGATGGTTCTGAGTCACTTAAAATTATCGGACTTAATAATGATGGAAGCTGCAATATTTCCTTTAATAACATATACATAGGATATAGCCCTGAATGGAGCAGAAATAGACGCGTACCCGCCAGATACAATATAATGATAACAGGTTACGAACCATTAAATATTAAAGTATCCAAAGATGGAGCAAATATAATAATCTACGGCGATAATACTTACATAGAAAATATAACTGACTACTACAAAATTGTATTACCTCAAATGCCGTATAGGATTAAGATCATAGACTATATACCAAGCAGTGGCAACTTAGTGCTATACTACGACAGAGATTATAACGGTTCGCTTGACAGACTAGTAAATGAGGACGCGCTAGGGTATTGGTGGCTTTACTCAGACCAATACGTATCTAAGGACGAAGAAATTCAAAAGGGGTATATAGAACTTAACGGTAATGCAAGTCAAATTATCGTGTACTTGACTGCCTACGACATGGGCTTAAATATAAACGAGTCTAGTTACGATCCCTACTTTTTCTCAGCTGACGTTGATGGTAACGGATATCCCGAATTCGTATTTATAACAGAAGATGAAGGATGCAGTATTACCGAAACAACCAGCAACCCCGAAGCGGAACTCGCTAATGATGTGGGTCACGGCTCAAATAAACTTATAGATTACACTTGGAGTGACGATTGGTCCACGAAGAAATTCTTAGTTAATTTAACGGGTTACACGGTTAATGGTGCAGATATGGCGTTTGTTCAGGTTGCTATCAAGTTATACTTCCATGATAATTTATATGATAATCCTGCACATCGCGGAAACCTCTATTCTCTTACTGAAGAGATCTACTACAACAATAGACCTGTAATAGGCTTATACGTAGTAGACGCAGAAACAGGGAAAATAGTTAGTTCTCGTGAATGGCAGTACCAAGAACTCGACAATTATGAAAATACTTTTCCTCCTAGCAAAAGTTCTGTTGTACTGACTGCAACATTACCAATACCTCAGAGCGGTATCTACTATCTAGCTATAGGGTTCCTAGATCCATACTCAAACTCCGCAATTGATTATTATTTAACTAATTGGGAGTGCTCGGGAGAGGGTAAGGACGACGGTGACTTCATTATCGCTATAGAGGTCATCGGCTTAACATACTATGCTAGACCTTGAGGTGCAATATTATGAAAGGTCAGGCATCAGTGCTAACGATGATCATTATGACTGCCCTAGCATTAGTTATTAGTTTAGCCCTATGGAACTTATTCATGAGTACAGCATCTATTCAGAGCGAACAAGCTCTAACAGTCTCGACACTAGCTAGGGAGTCAGCTAGGATCTCGGTAGTTGAGCTCTCCTCAGTTAAGGTTAACTCGAGTAACCCTAAATATAGGTTTGCTTTCCAGATATCAACGCTCGATTACCAACCAGTAACACTATACTTGATGATTCTTCACTCAGTAACTACCTCACCTAAACCTACATCATTCACCCTATATGAGCTTGCGAGCCCGTCAGCCGATATAGCTGATACGTCAACTCTTATCCTAATATCTAACTCAACAGTAAATGAGAAAGCTAATAGCGATAACGTAATGATTAGGCCTGTGAACTCTAATGAGTACGCTCCCTTATCAATATATTATGATGCAACCATAACGCCTTATAGAATATTTTTACCTGGGGAGCCGAAGTGTTACATTATTGAGGTATCTGCTGACGTCGTAAGTGATTATGCGCAATTGGTAATTCTTATTAAAATCAACAGTAAGTACTATCAAATAGCTACTCTACCTCTCTCCTAGCTACATAATCAATTAGGGAAAAATAGTTTTTATGTAAATTGAGTCACTCTAATACCTGTTACTATGTTAGTTGAGGATATTACCCAAGGTGAGCTATTAGTGTTCACCAGTTTGTTATGGATCACCCTAATTATCTGACTTAAATTTCAAATCTCTTACTCAAGTCGTGAAGCTTGTTCTAATTCTCTGAAATGGTGTTGAAACTCTTAGATATTTCATTAGAGCTATGAAGTTAAGGGATTTATTAATTACTGTTTACTTCCTAGTAGGGTAGGACTCCTCAATTTCTTTAAGTACTTCAGTTAGTGCTGCTTCCCGGCAGGCATAGGCGTTGTACGGATGTATGCTCTCGTAACTCACTGCCTCTACAAATATCTTTGTACTTCCAGGGAAGCCCTCACTACTTAATTTAGTAGCTATATTATATAGTGCGTATCTAACTAAGTCCTCAACGAATCTAGGCTTCTCGAATGCCTTCTTAATCACTGAGTACTCATCAACCCTCTTGAGCAGGCTGTAGGTAGGTGATGAAAAAGCTTCACGGGCAGCATTAACTAGCCACTCAATTCTAGCTATTCTCCTGCAAGTAGTTACTTTAATACTTAATCTAGCTCTCTGACTGTGGCTAGGACTCTTATGTAGCTCCGTCTTCTCCATGACTGAGTAAGTAGCTTGGGCTGAAGGACAAACAGTCATTCCTTCTAACCCTATGCCTACGGTCCACTCAATACTACCGTCCCTCCAAGTACTGATGCTCAAGTAAATATCAGCTGCTTCAGGAACTTTCTTACCGTTAATGTCCTCCTCGTAATAGTAAGTGGTTCTGACAATTATTTCAGCCCTGTGGGCATGACTGTGTTTAGTGAGTAGCTTTCGGCCAACTTCCTCAAATAGCTTCTCAAGTGATACGTAGTGTCCCTGCCTAGCCTCATCAATAGCTTCTAAGATAACCTCCATATTCCTTGACATGTGAATCCCTCTTAAGTCCCTAGGTAGGTCAACATAAACATCAACTTCTACATCATAAGATATCGGCCCTATAGGAGAATCAATAGTTATCCTCCTACGAACACCTTTAACACCTACACGGTCAATAGCTATTAGTAGCTCAGGCTGAGTCTCTTGAAGCTCAGGTAAGTTATTCATTCACTAACCAGCCTCCGAGGTAGGTTAAATTAGGAGTAATTAAAGTTACCTAGGGGAGCCTAATTGGTTAGGGCTAGAGTAGGTATTGAGGGATTAACTTTCGATGCATCGCACTATACCAAGGGTGCATTCAGGGAATGTATGAATCTTCACGGTCACACTTTCAGGGTTGATGTTGAGGTTGAGGGGGAGATAAATCCTGAGTCAGGAATGGTTATAGATTTCGATGTAATTAAGAAAACTATTAAAGAAGTTATTAGCGATTACGACCATAAAATTATAGTACCTAAGAAGGACCTGGACAGAATTAAGATCCAAGGTCCCTTCAATACAGTTATTAAAGTATTAGAATATCCCGAAGCAACTACTGAGTACATAGCACTAGATATAGCTAGGAAAATTAGGGATAAGTTAGGATTACCTGTCAAGGTCAAGCTATATGAAGGTATTAAGAATTACGTCATTATTGAGTTAACTTAAGAGTGAATCTCTACTAAAGCACCTCTGTTCCTAGCGCTAACTAAGTAATACTTAGCTTTAATACCTTTTCGCTTCATCTCCTTTCCGACCTTCTCTAATATTCTTTGTGCTCTCCTCAAACCCTCAGTAATACCGTAAGCTGCAGGACCCCAACTACTTTGTCCTGCACCACAGGCACCATGCTTAAGAAATAGCTTAACAGCAAGTTCTGTTTCTTTACAACAGTAAATCCCTCCCTGATACCTGGAGAAGTACTTACCTACAAGCTCCTGAATTCTCGTTATGGACTTCCCAAAAACCTCAATATCCCTCCAGATTACTGAAGGAATTAAGTAAGTTAGAAGTAGCTTCCTTAACTCATTCTGCAGGTCCTTAGGTGGCTCATGAGGTGCTTCTAAGTACTTCCTTTCTTCATGCTCACCAAGCCCCTTAATGCCTTCAGGGACGAAAACGATAAAGTACCAACTACGGGGCAGTGATTTCCGAAATACTACTTGAGGTAGGTCGCTAACACGCCTAGGCTCACTGACCACTCCATCTTTAACTACTCTGCCCGAGTCAACTATGAAACCTCCTGACTTAAAAACGGCTATACCTATCCCTGAAATATGCCCTCTCCTAAATAGTACCGCAAGCTCCTTGATACTATACCTCAGCTTAAGCAACTTCGAGAGACCGTAGGCTAAGCTCAAGGTCAGCTGCGTTGTTGACCCAAGACCCACGTGCCTGGGTACAGCTTTAGTAATCCTAATCTCAACATTTGGCTTATCTAATTTATCCAATACTTCACTGACTACATCCTCCACATAAACCCCAGACTCATTAACTACCTTCAACGAGCTAGATGGCTTCACATAAACTACTGTTGTAGGATACTCAATACCTACGCCTAAGCTACCGTAGGCTAACTCATCAGTAAGTAAGTTATAGAATCCCAAGTGAAGACGGGCACCTGAATTAACCATTATTTGCAATACTTCCACCTAAGTTAGTGTGTTGGAGCAAAATTAACTAGGTTACTGCTTCCTGAGTACTCTCAGGTACCTTCTCTCTTTAAACAGCGGCTCCTCCTGCACATAGTTCTTTCCTAATCTAAGCGCCTCCTCAGCTTTGGCTAACTCAGAGCCTAAGTACGCTGCATGACTTAATTTAGATACTAACTCATTTCTTAATATGTAGTTCATTATTGATTTTGCACTCTTACCTCGAATAAGTATTCTTCCTTTCCTCCCTATGTAGAGAGCCTCAATAACTCCTTCTTCATAATTTACCCTAATCTTAAAAATCCCCATAGGATCTAGCCCTGTATGACGTAATTCAGCACTAATTTGCTCATTTACATTAACTACCCTTATATCCTCACCTAAAGTAAGTGGTGCAGATATTCTTGTCTTATCTTTAAGTATCAGTAAGTCTAAACCCAGGTCCTTAGGCGGCGATTTCCTTACCCAAGCTAATGAAGTCATTTGCGATGCAGTAGCTACTTCTAATGTGGAGCCTTGTGCCTTAACACTTTTTTCTACTGTTAGGAGTAGGCTAGCACCTGCTTCTAAGGCGAGCACCACCAATAATGCATTAATGCCTACGCTGTCAGCGTCAATAAACTCAGTGACATTACCTATGCCCATGAGAGTCGGCACTTCACGATGTTTTTGCTTAAATTCATAGTAAGTTATGAGCGACTTAAGCGTAGTGCCTAAGCCAGGAGGGTCTAGTACTGGGTCAGCTATAATATACTTAACACTAAGTTTCCTAGCTAAGTTCATGTTCTCCTCAAGTACGTGAAGCCTATCGAGAGGGTTACTAGGTACTCCATTATCACCATAAGGTATTATTACTGCAGGTACTCCATTAAGTTCCTTAGCTATCTTTGGTATATTCTTCTTAGTTAAGCTGAGGATTAAGTCGGCACCAGCCTTAACAGCTTCTAATATTTCACTAGAAATTATGGAGTCGATAGCTATGGGTGCATTTACTTCCTTCTTAAGAAACCTAACCACCTCACTAACTCTATCTGGATGCGGGTTACCCGCCTCAAAACCTACACTAATAATGTCAGCGCCTTCCTCAATGAGTTTAAGGACCTCCCTCAAGAGTAAGTTCTTCTCACGTAAGTGAGCTTCAGTAACTTCAGCAATAACCCTTATAGGTGGCGGGTTAGTGGGCACCAGCACATTACCTACTCTTAAGTAGTTTTTCTTAAGTACCTCACCCTCAACTCTGGCAAGTATGTCAGATATATTACTTCTCAAGTGCTCCCTCATTACCTCATCAGCAGGTTCATCACCAGATAACTTACTTAAATCGAAAGTAAGAAGTGCTGGAATGTCAGTAGCGTAAATAGTTCCTTTAACAGCCCTAATACCAACAACTTCTTCAATAACTCTACAGGACCCCCTAACCAAGCCGGGCACAATTATTACATCATAGTTATTAAGACTTATACCTAATCTTCTCAAGTACTCAGCTATGTAGTCAGTAGTCATTAGTGCTGCAACATCAGTAGGTAACGTAATAATATCTACGTCGTAATTAATCTTACCCTCCTTAACAGCACTGCTTACTACATTCCTAACTACCTCTAGAGCTAACCTACTCGTAACTAACAGTACCCTCTTCACTGCTCCCACCAGTACACCTAAGTTTCCTAGGTTGGGTTATGTGGTTAACTACCTTTACCTGCTCTGAATATAAAGTAAAGAAAAATATATCCTCACTCTACTCTTTTCTCTCTCCCATAGAGAACCCTAAGAGGCCCCTAACCCAGTGTCTACTTTTAGATGTTTTTTCAATAATCTTAAGTAACTTATTAACCCTTTCTACTATCCGGTCATGCTGATCCTTACTTAGTAGTTTCTCGCTGAGGAGCTGCTCAGCTAATTCCTTAATCTTATTTAGGTTTGTCGTTACGTCATTCCAGTATTTCCAGTCATCAGTTAAGTGTTTCGCTATCTGCTTGCCATTAATGCACTCCTCCTTATCTTTCTCGCAGACATCGTGCGCTAAGAGAAGCATTAATGTATCAATAAGTACTTCATAACTCGGGATATGATACTGGAGCCTCTCAAGAAGAAGTTCAGCAAGTGGTGCTGTTGGATAGTCATGCTTAAACCTGCCTCTACCAAACTCTATATGGTGATCCTTAAGGCTTATTCTACCGAAGTGAACTTCAGCCGTATACCTCCCTCTAGGGTGCCCATAGACTACCTTATATCCTTCCTCCAGTTCAGGTGACTTAACTAGCTCAAACCCTAAGTCACGCTCAAAAAACCTCATGATGTTTACTCTCTGCTTACCCTGCCCTACGAAGATAGGTTCCTCCGACATAATGTGCTTGAGTACTGCTGAGGCTGTTGGAGGAATAGTTGTCTCGGCTTTAACCTTACTTAAGTCCCTACTTATTGAACTAAAAAGTTCTTTAACAAAATTCTTAAGTGCTGGCGCTACAGCATCCTCTAGTACTGGGTCAGAGATTAAGAGCACTCTACCCTCAACAATAGACTTGCTATCTGATGGATACACAACATATTCCACAAGCAATCTAGCAATTCCTTCACCCTCATACCTAATAATCCTCCGCTCCCCAACCTTAGATGCACTTACCTTAACCTTTAACCGGAGGTCCTTATCACCAAATTTCAAGGTTACTTCTGCTACATCCTCATGTATTCTGGTGGTGCAGAATGGCCATATTCTGAGGTGATTTAACTTGGAAAGCACTTTAGCTGTTAGATCAGGATGTAGCTCAATGCTTAATTTAAATGTTTCCTCTAGTACCATTACTCCTTGCCTAAGTTAATGATTATGATCGAAACTAAAAATTTAATCTTTAAATATGCTTCAAATCAGCACAAGTACTCTTGCGCAATTCACCCATTATTTTTATTTCCTAGAATATAGGTTAGTTATGAGGTATTCTTTTTTGATCAGGACCGTCAGACATAGGTACTTAAAGTTAATTGCAATAGTAATTGCTGTACTCTTAGTTGCAGTTCTCTTAGACTCACTTGTTCTTGAGCCTCAAGCCATAATTTTAAGTGTGACTAATTTAAGTATTAGAGACTCTAGGGTACCCTCAGGTAAAGTCATCAAGTTAATTCACTTAACAGACCTCCACATAAGTACTTACGGGTTCAGGGAGTCAAGAATCACTGAACTTGTTAGATCACTGAAGCCTGACGCTGTTATAATGACTGGGGACTACATTAGCTCACCCGAAGGGCTTGATCCACTTCATATGTTTATTAATGAGCTGAGGGCTTCTGTAGGAAATGCACCTATTGTTGCTATTCTAGGTAACTGGGATTTCTGGTCTGGAGTACCGGGCGAAGTAGTTAAGTTACTTAGAGAATACGGTATTCAAGTACTTAATAATACATATGTCATACTCCACGTAAGGAATTGTAGAATTACTTTTGCGGGTTTTAGTAGCTTCACAGGTACTTACGAAATCTCAAACTTCAGTATACTTAATGAAGTACCTAATGAGTATCCGCTAATAGTCCTCCTCCACGAACCATCATTAATTAGACACGTGCTTAGGCATGGTAGCAATGTGACCTTAGTACTTGCTGGGCACTGCCACGGCGGGCAGGTTAAGCTCATTAGTGCACCTTTATTCCTGCCTGAAGGTTGCGAGGTCTGCTATGAGGGTGCGTGCAGGCTTGACGGTGTATTCATGTATGTGAGCCGTGGGGTAGGAACTTCATTATTCCCGATTAGGTTCTTCTCACCGCCTGAGGTTGCAGTCATCTACTTGAGCAGTTCATCATAGCCTTAAACACAACTAATGCTTAAATTCACCGCCCCTACAGGTTTAGGGGGTTTCCTGAGTGAGGGCTAGGGCTGCGGCCGTCAGCAGGTTTAGGGTATTAGCGCTTGACCTCCTCTTCATGGCTGTTAACTTCTCAGCCCTGACCCTTTTCTCCTCTCTTAAGGACGTGATCAGTGCTGAGTACGGCTTCAGTAGTGCTGAGATGCAGTGGGCTGCGATAGCGTACTCTATGGG
>JAGGUC010000088.1 GCA_021158735.1 Desulfurococcales archaeon
ACAAAAATCTGATATGCCCTTTTCACGCGTGTGTTTTCCTCTCTCAATAGAGACTAATGTTCTCTACTATCTACTCAATAGAATGACCATATGCCCTTTTGGATGAGGATTTTTCCCATATGCCCTTTAGGAATTCTGCAGGGTGCAAAAGGGTAGTTAATACAAAAATCTGATATGCCCTTTTCACGCGTGTGTTTTCCTCTCTCAATAGAGACTAATGTTCTCTACTATCTACTCAATAGAATGACCATATGCCCTTTTGGATATGAGATTTTCCCAAGGTTTCATGGTGATATGCCCTTTTGCACCCTTAGAGTTTCCCATATGCCCTTTTGCTAGGGTGAGATTTCCTAACCTATTTCTTAGCTAAGAAATTTCTTAGTTAAGAACTAGTATTTCTTAGAATATAAGTAACATAGAAAGAGAGAAGGAAGCAGAAGTTCTTAGCGACAAATTTCTTAGCAGAAGCCTTTCTTAGTTATCATACATTCATTATGGTATTTATCTTTGCAGGTTCTTTTGTCGGCCTTTTGTTCTGTTATTTGAAATACGTCTTCATTTTTGTGATTCTGTAAACCACTTGAACAGTAGCCACTGCTATAAGCAATATTGCAGTAACAACTACTGATTCCAGGGTAACAATTAAGAGAAACAGTGTATATATCACTGCCACAAAAAAGTAATTTATACTTTCACGATTACTAAGCTCTTGGACTGTCTTATCTGGGGCACCACCCTTTTTATACTCATAAGTTCTAATCATATCCCAAACCATGTAAAGATAAAATATAAGGAATACAAAGAGCATAAAGTTCGTTGGGTTGCATAAAGTTAGCGATAGACCTACATATACGGACACTATTATTACGTCTAGGATAAATCTTATAATACCCCAAAGATTGAGTAAGTATCTCCAGCGCTTAATCGACATAGTGTAGTGTATGAAGCTAGGTGCGATTATAAAATATGTTGTTATAATTGCGAACCATGTGAATGCGTATTCTTCTAAGCTTCTAAAAGAATGGCTCGTCAGAGTATTCACTACTTCTATTGACGTATAGCTTATGATAACTGAGTAATATATCGTCATAAAATGAAGAAAAGACCTCGGTAGAGTCCTAAGCTTTCTTCCTTTGCTGGAACCTACGGACAATTCCAATCCCTAAAGCAATGGCTGACCCAGCAAAAGGTATCGAGTACGGTAAGCCATAGTTTAGATAAGCTATGATAGCACATGCTACGGCTATTATCAACGTGTATGCAGCCAATGCACTTGGGGTAATAATATTAAGCCATGACATAGTGAATCACCTAAATCCCCACTTTAAATAATCCCATTATATTGTGTTTAAATCAACTTAATAAAAATGACTAATGCTTAGCATGTCTGATTAGTATTATATCACGCACTGCTTCATCTGGGGATTATCTTTTAATGCTTAGCCAAGTTTGTCATGCAGCCTCAATCTCTGATTCTTGGACGTACTTAGCTATGGTAGCTACGTTCTTGTGGTGAATTGCTTCTTTTAACCATTTGCTGTATCTTGGGTAAAACTTCTTTGCTTGCTGGTAGAACCACAGGTAATTCTTGATTGTTCTCTGTGGCTTGTGGCCTAGGATGTACTCTGCTACGGACTCAGGGCAGCCTAACTCTATTAGCTTGTTCTCTACTAGCTTCCTCAGGTACTTTGGATTCGCCTTACCGTACCTGTCAATGTAGTTCGAGAAGTTGCCTACATCGATTTCCCTGCCTGAGTACTCTCTAATCAGCTCTACGGCCCTCTTATCTAGCCACGCATAGAAGGATAGCTTTGGCCCGCGCTTCCACAGTAGCTCGTAGGCGTAGGCATTATCGCCTACTTTCCTCAGCAGCGCAGGCCTGAATTCCCTAATCACCTTAGCTGCTTCAGTCGCCCTAAGTCCCGAAGCTAGAATTACGTAGTACAGAGCATAGTACTCTAGCCTGCCCCTAGACCTAAGTACTTCAAGCGTCTCAGCAACTTCCTTAACCTCAATTACTTTAGCGTCCTCACCTGAGGGCTTCTTAGGTACTGCCTTCCTCAAGCGCCTAATGTAGTCGCTCGGGTACCCTAAGACGTCCTCGAGGAAGGTGAGTAAGTTCCTGAATGCCTCATTAAACTTCTTGGTGTTTCCTTCCCTGCGGAAGACCTCGACAACATCCATTGGTGACTTAATGACGTACCCGCCTAAGTGCCTGTCAAGCGCGCTAACGTAGTCCCTTATCTGCCTCTCAGAGACACCTTTGGATTCCTTCCACTTAATGTAGTCAGCCCTCAGCTCAGGCCAGTAAATCCTTAGACCTTGGACTTTTCCGAAAATCAATCCATTATCGGGGACACCATGACTGGGGAAACGATTACCGTAACTCAAGGCAGGACTCTCGGGTGGATGAGGCTGAGGCCCCGCTGGCGTAGGCCTGCGTGGGTTCGAATCCCACCCCCCGCACCAGTTAATGAGTTTTTAATCAGTCACTGGGCAAGATCTTCACTATGGCTAATGACGGTGGCTTAGCTAATTTCTTCGGGTTGTTAATGTCTCGAATCCCTGATGAGTAGATTCCCTCAACAATAGCTGACCTACCATTAGCTAAGTCTATGAGAGCTCTAAAGCAGTACTGCCTTCTTTTCTCACCAGGTGCCTGACAATACCTAACAGAGATTATTAGAACAGATTTAGCATTAAATTCCTTAGTAAGCATGTTGTTTATATGTATGTATATTATAGGGGTAATATGTTTCATTACGTAGGCACCTAATAGTATTTTACATTAATTACTTTGTTATGCAGAGAATTAAGTGTATCGGGAATTCATTACGTAAGACAATGCTTAAACTAGCAGATGGTTAAAACTCAAAAACCCTGGAACTAACTTATATTGAATTTATTAAGTACATTATTTACTTGAGTGGTGTGTGTGAGTAAAGTACCGTTAAAGAATGATTTAGACATTATCAATGTCTATGAGGAAATTGCGAAAGGATATATTCACTGGCGCGCCAAGGCATGGCCTATTGTCAAGTTAGTTAGAGGTAAGAGAATTTCCGACTTAGGGTCAGGTCCGTGCATTAATGGGGCAGATATAGTTAGGAGAGGAACTGCTGAGTATGCAGTTTGCCTTGACATCTCAGTAAGCATGCTCAGCGCTGGCCGGAAAATGTATGGGGACAACTTACTAATAGATTTCGTGGCGGGCGACATGCGGAACCTACCATTTAGGGGAAGATCATTTAATTCAGTTATATCAATCGCTACACTCCATCATTTCGGACCAGAAGAAATTAAGACTGCGTTGAGCGAGATATCTAGAATATTATGCAATTTCGGTTCAGTGATAATCACTACTTGGGCACCATGGCAGGCAAGATTTGTGATCAAGATCATCAGTAATTACTTGATGAAAATACTAAACCCTCTCATATTTCCGAGGAAGGTTATAGTGCCATGGAGAAGAAAAGGAATAACTTACCCTAGAGTTTACTATCTCTACACACTAAGTGAGTTAAAGAGTATGGTGGTGCATTACGTAAAGCCTAGAATACTGATTAGCGGCACGTATTCAAAGTCGAAGAAAGCTAAGGCACCTCAAAACAACTTTGTTATAGCACTTAAATGAAGACTAGCTGAATCCAACATCATACTAGTGAATTAAGAGCTTTGTCATGTAGGGAGAGTCACTCGGTCTGAAGTAACCCAACTTTCTATAGTACTCCCGGGCGCCAACGCCAGAAAGTACTAGTATCTTTCTCGCAGAGAACTCATATCTTGCTATGTCCTCGGCAGTCTCTAAGAGCTTGCGTCCCCAGCCTTTATGTTGCCACCCATAAGGATCATCACAGCCAACCGGGACCTGAGGGCCATACACGTGCAGCTCTCGTACAATTGCAGTCCGCGGATCAACTTCACGTCTGTGTGCATCCTCTGAAGGAATCCTCAGTCTAAGAAGTCCTACGAGCGCATCACTTACTGGGTCCTCAGCAGCTATGAATACCTCTATTCCCTTACTGGCTTCATAGTACTCCTTAGTAATTACTACTTTCTTAGGGTAGATTCCCCTCTTGTATATAGCTCTGCCTACCTCCCTGAAACGTATTTCCCTGATTCTAATGCTCTTTTCGAGAGCTCTCCGCTCGACATACTCCCTCAAGTTTCCCTTCTTGGGACCTGCCTCAATGTATTGAGCTGGCACATCTCGCTGAATCCTCATTATACGGATCCATTTAGGTATGTACCTATACATTTCTGAAATTAGCTCGACCACCTCCTCCTCACATAGTGCGCTATACTCACCTTCCCTCCATAATTCATAGAGCTTCGTTCCCTTAATTACGAGTGTTGGGTAGATCTTCAGCATGTCAGGCATGAAGTCAGGATTACTGAATAACTCCCTGATCATTTCGAGGTCTCTGTCTAAGTCCGATCCGGGCAGTCCCGGCATTACGTGATATACTACCTTAAAGCCTGAGTCCTTAAGGGTTTGTGTCGCTCTTACAACATCTTGCACTGTATGGCCTCTTTCAATTCTCCTTAACACATCATCGTATATGCTCTGAACACCTATCTCAACTCTTGTACCCCCTAAATACAGCATTTCATCAGCGTACTTCTCCCTTGCCCAGTCAGGCCTTGTCTCAAAGGTCAGTCCAATAACTCTGATCTCCGCTGTTTCATTTCTGGCGTGGGACTCCTCAAGCGATGGAAGAATTCTAGGCTTAGGTTCAGGAAACCTATTAAACGCCTCAAATACGTTAGTAATGAACCAGAGCTTATAACTCCATGGAAGAGCAGTGAATGTCCCTCCCATAACTATTACGTCTACCTTACTCGGAGCATGACCTAAGAGAAGGTACTGATTTAGTCTATCCCTCACTTGCTCATAAGGGTCAAAATTGTTTCTCATGGCCCGCATCAAGGCAGGTTCGTCACCATAGTAGCTCTGTGGAGTACCCAAGTCGGGACCGCCAGGACAGTATGCGCATCTGCCGTGAGGACACGGAAACGGGGCAGTCATGACGGCGACTACAGTAACACCGGACAGCAACCTAGTTAACTTCCTAACACCTGCTAATCTAGGATCATCATATACTGCCTCCACAGCACCTCCGGACTCACATACTGCATCGGCAGTTAAACACTTTTCTTAGCAACCAAATGTGTGTAATACTGAAGAGAATCTTCAAAAATTTAAAAGGAGTGAGTTATCCTATGAGTGGGTGCCGCGGTAGTATAGCCCGGCCAAGTATGCGGGCCTTTCGAGCAATTCCTGCGTGGATAGCCCGTGACCCGGGTTCAAATCCCGG
>JAGGUC010000153.1 GCA_021158735.1 Desulfurococcales archaeon
ACGTCCTTCCCTTATAAATCAATACCTTAACTCTGGAGCCTGGTTTGAATAGTTTAGGTGCTGTAATGTAGTGAAGATTACCTGACTCCTCCCCCTGAACTACTGCCTTCCCTCCTTCGTACCCAAGCACTATAGCGTTCATAACAGCATAATCTTTTGATGTGAGTAGCTTGACGCCTTTCTCCCAGAAGGCGCTGTGGTTGAGTCTCAAAATACTTCCGTCACTGAGTTTCTTCAGAACTACTCTGCCTTGACCTATATTAATAACTACAGCAAGCTCATCGTCCACATCAACTATGTCCCCCCTGACTAGGCCAGGAAGCCTGACGGATATTGTTAGTTTTGAGTGTTTCCTGCCGCTGATATATCCTGAATTCTTCCACGTCTGAGTAATTTTAGCAGCGAATTCGCGCTTTAAGACGCTAGCCAAGTGCCGTGCTACGGACTGACTAATCAATTTGATGTCAAGACCCTCTCTATACTCTTTTACCTCAACTACATACTCCCCTAGACCCCTGATCCTGGACAAAGCCGCAGTCAATCTATCAATAATTTCGCGCCTCATTGGTGCTTCAGATCTTATTTGGATAATAGCCTCGAAGTGTCTCCCTCGAATACTTACACATCGGGGACACAACTTTTTCTCGAATTTAACGTCTATGCTGTACTCATGGCTTACTTTGCTCTCCCTGTAAGTACCTTCAACAATGAGGTACGCTCTCCCATCGTCAATATTAGCTACCTTAACATAAACGTCAGTAAATCCCTCATATACTGCGTTCCTACCTGACGTTAGGTAGTAGTTATTTATAATATATTCAAGGATCTTCTTAGCATCCTTCCCTAGCCTTAGCCAGAACCCTCTACAGTATACGGAACCACATACTGGGCACGTTGTTATCTTTACGGTATTGGGTAGGTTTATTATGGATCTTTCCTTTACAAAGCACTTAGGGCATAAGCCATTTATAATGGGGTTTCCAGGCTCTTCTTCTCGTCCACATCGTACACAGAAGCGCTTACCCATTCCTTATAACCTCACAATATGTGCGTAAGGAATTCCCGACACCTTAAGTACTGCGTCAGGATGAATAAGCCCTGCTTTAATGGCTTCCCTGACTATTTTTTCACCTACTAACATTGCCGTGAATGCGTTTTCGAGGTAGTGGAGTGCCTCATCTATACCTGCTATAAAACCCCCAAAGAAGTCCCTATTAATGTCCAGCACTACCTCTCCTTCTGAGAACTTCCTACCTAGAAGTTCCCTATCACAGACGGCCACCACTATTTTCACTCCGGCCGCGTCATCTACCTCCATTACTTTAATGTACACTTCCTCCCTATTCATAGCCGAGGATCCCACTTTAATTCGCTAAAGTCTTCGACATGATTTTCACCACTTCACACCATATTATTTTACCTCTGTGAAATAATTGAGTATGAGTTGCTGCTATATGGGCTTAACTGGTGATTCTGCACCGCAGGCAAGGCACTTTATAACCCAGACCTTTCCCTGACGGATTAGTACCGTGTGCAGCGAGCTACACGTACTGCACCTGACGTATGTCATTAAGAACCTTCTGAATAACGCATTCAGTGTCTGAGTCGATACCCTGGAGTATATCGTAAATATTCCTGAATCATCTATTGTACCCCTAGCTGCTAGTTCTTTCAGGAAGAATCTCATGCAAATTCTGGGCTCCCTCCTTATAATATCGCATATTTCCTTGAAGTTTCTTATCTGTGTTTGCAGTCCTACGTGTGATACGTTTAGTGTGGGTATCTCTATAGCTTCAGCAACTCTCTTCTTTGGTAAGTTCTTGTAGAGTCTCTCCAATAGTGTGCTGTAATTGAATACACTATCATTACTCATTATCACTACCCTAGTATAGTGGACTCTGAAGTTTTTAAGTTAATTAAGTAGGTAAGGAGATAGGTGCGCTATGAGAGTGTATATAGAGACGTATGGATGTACTCTCAATAAGGCTGACAGCGCACTAATGCAGAGACTACTTTTGAGTGCAGGGTATACTATAGTTGACTCCCTCGAAGAAGCGGAAGCTATCATAGTAAATACCTGTACAGTGAGGTCGGACACTGAGGACCGCATAATCCGTAGGTTGAGGAGGGTCAGGGATCTGGCTAGGGGTAAAAAGGTAGTTATTGCTGGGTGTATGGCCTCTGCGCAACCCTACACTGTTAAGTCCATTATTCCGGAAGCATCGCTAGTCTCCCCACAGAACATCACCCGTATTGTCGAGGTTCTGGAGTCGCCGCGCCCACTGTACTTAGTGGGGGGTATTAGGGATGTTACCTACTTGAGCGCCTGCGTTACTGATGCCGTAGCCGCCATACCAGTAGCTGAGGGTTGCGTAGGTGACTGCTCATACTGTATAGTTAAGATCGCGCGGAGGAGGCTTAGGTCCTACAGCCCCGAGTTAATAATTAGTGCTGTAAGGGAAGCCGTCGAGCAGGGAGCGAAGGAGATAGAACTAACGGCTCAGGATACAGCTTCCTATGGTTTAGATTTAAGGAGTTTTCGCCTGCCTGACCTGGTTGAGGCTATACTGAAGCGTGTTAGAGGAGACTATTTGATTAGGATCGGTATGGCGAATCCTGACACGATTTTAGATATTCTTGACGGCATTATCGAGGTACTTAAACATCCTAATATATTTAAATTTCTCCACATACCGATGCAGTCAGCTGATGACAGGGTCTTAAAAATAATGAAGAGGAGGTACACGTACGATGAATTTAAATCTATAGTACTTGAGGTCAGGAGAAAAATCCCCGGCATCATGATAGCTACTGACATTATAGTAGGGCATCCCGGCGAAGATGATGAAGCCTTCCAAAGAACTGTTGAAGCTGTTGAAGAACTCAAGTTTGACAGGGTACATCTGGCTCAATACACTATAAGGCCGAGAACTGAGGCAGCAGCAATGCCTCAAGTGCCAGACCCTGTTAAGAAGAGAAGAAGTAGTATGCTAGCTAAAATAATTGAGGATGTCTGCTCAGCTATTAATAGGGAGTACTTAGGTGCCCATTCAGAGTGCGTAATAACGCATAGGAGCTTCAGAAAGCACGTAATAGGAAGAACAATCAACTATAGACCTGTTATTGTCAGAATAAACGGTCAGCCAATAACAAACTCCGAACTACTGGGTAGAAAAGCTATCATACACATAAATGAAGCCACTTTCTACGACCTCAGAGGTGAGCTACTTAAAATTATTTAAATTACCTCCCCACAGCATGCACGAAGATAATAACAGCAAAAATTTTAAGTCTACGTATAACATCATCAACGGTGGGCCGCGGTAGCTCAGCTCGGTGGAGCGCCGCCCTGGTAAGGCGGAGGTCCCGGGTTCAAATCCCGGCCGCGGCTCCAGCATTCATTTTCGTAACCGTTTATTTGATTATATGGTGATTTATTTTAAAGTAGATTGGTTAATGTTGTTTTAGGTAAATTTTAGGTATTATAGAAGATATAGGTATAAGGGTTAGGATGGGCTCCTTGTCTCGTAGCCTCTCTTCCATACTTTGTGTGCTGCTTCGTCGGCTACCTTCACGCCTACCTCCTCTCTCAGCAGCTTGAGTATATCCCTAGTCCTCCTCCAGTTCATGCCTAACCTACCTAGAGCCTCGAGAATCTTCAGAGCTAAGGACCTAGCCTCGTAATGACCTGCTAGGCCGAAGAGGCGCTCGAGCATGTCCTCACGAGTCTTCATATCAACAACCAAGTTAACCGGTCTGACGATACCGGACTCTAAGACACCTACACCCCTAGAACCCCACGTAGTGTAGTAAACGAAGTAATTCATAGCCTCACGGTTCCTCCTATAGAACACCTCCTTATGCAGTGCTTTGAGGAAGTCGAAGAGCTGCTTACCGAGGTACCTACGCAG
>JAGGUC010000093.1 GCA_021158735.1 Desulfurococcales archaeon
AGAGAACATATTGAGGCATATAAGGTGGCGGTGAGACACACCGTATATTGGGCGAGAGACATAATGGAGAAATTCTACTTAAATAAACCAATGTACCTGCCATTAAAGAAGCTACTTGATTACTACGTAAGTAGGGTGCAGAAAAAAGTTGATGAAATAGTGGAGGAGTTAGGCAGTAAGTTTACATATAAGGAACTAGCCCTTAAAAGACCCGAGACATAATTCTCTAAAATCATCAAATCCTAAAGCACTTACTGCCTAAAGACCACTTCAGATACCTTGTACACTATGAATCGTCCTTTTCTTCTATTGTAAACCTTTAAGTAGCCAAGGTCCTTCAGCTTCCTCAAGGTATAGCCAGCTACCTTGGAGCTGACCTTGAAGTTTCTTGCAACTCTCCTAGCGTTAATGAATCTCAGGCGCTGCTTCCGTATCCACTCAATAACATCTTTGATATCTAGGAGACGCCTCATTATTTCATCTCTCTATGCTCTAGTATGAGGCTGTTGTTAATAAGTTTTAAGTTAGTTGATTAATTTGAGTTCGACTATTGACGATGGAAATAGTGCCAATGGACACATACTTCTTATTAAGGGGGTTTACCTTAGTTACGTTCTGGAGTTAAGTAATGTCCGTAATTAAAAATCTTGATGAACTAATTAGGAGTAAATACCACAGAGTAGTTGTTGACTTAGTAGAAACAGGCTTGAAGGCCGCTGATCCTAAAGTAGCTGTAACGAAAAACATTACGGTCAAAGACGGTACCTTGGTCATTGAGGGGCGCACCTTTAATGTTAAAGGCAATGTTTATGTAGTAGGTTTCGGTAAGGCGTCAGTTAAGATGGGTAAGGCCATTGAGGATCTACTAAATGACTTGATCACTGCAGGCTTTATCATAGCTCCGAAAATACCAGTGGACATCAGGCTTAGGAAGCTGAAAGTGCTCAGAGGAGATCATCCGATCCCTGGCGAAAATACTTTAAGGTCAACTGAGGAGATTCTCAATTTAGTTAGGAAGGCAGATAGTGATGACTTAGTTATTGTGCTCATCTCAGGTGGTGGTTCAGCACTATTTGAAAAGCCCATACCTCCTATATCACTCGATGACTTAAGAGAACTAAATAGGCTTCTTCTCAAATCAGGTGCTGATATTAAGGAAATAAATACGGTTAGGAAACACGTCAGTATGGTTAAGGGAGGTAGGCTGGCTGAGATCATATACCCTGCCCGAATAGTAGCTCTGATAATATCAGATGTTGTTGGTGACCCAATAGAATTTATTGCGTCAGGACCTACTGCACCAGACACAACTACATTTCATGATGCAGTTAAAATACTTAAGTATAGGGGTTTGTGGGACATTATACCTCGAAGCATTAGGGCAGTTATAGAGAGAGGTGTGAATGGGGAAATACCTGAGACTCCAAAGCCGAGACATAAGGTCTTCGAGAAAGTCAGAAACAGTGTCATAGCCAGCAACATGATTAGTTTGAAAGCTATGGAGATTAGGGCCCGTGAACTAGGTTATAATACACTAGTACTCACCTCCATGATGGAGGGAGAAGCTAGAGAAATAGGTAAGTTCTTGGCAGGCATAGCAAGGCATGTAGCAACTTACGGTGAGCCTGTGGAAAAGCCAGCTGTAATACTACTTGGTGGTGAAACCACAGTCACTGTCAGAGGTGATGGAATAGGAGGAAGAAATCAAGAGCTTGCTTTGTCGTTCGCAATACATGCTAGGGAATTAAGGAATGTTGTACTTGCTTCGGTGGGTACAGATGGTATAGACGGTGTGAGTAGTGCTGCAGGTGCGGTAGTTGATGGAGAGACTTACTCAGAAGCAGTAAGGGAAGGTATTAACTTAATAGATTACTTAAGGAGGAATGACTCCTACACAGCATTAAGTAAACTTAGTAGAGTAATAATTACGGGACTGACAGGAACTAATGTAAATGACTTGGTGGTAGTGTTGGTACATTAATTAAAGTCTCAGGCTGGTCTAGGGTCATCACTGTTCAGCGCCGGTAACTCACAGCATCTAAGATAGTAGTACTGGCTTAAAGATTAAGTTTTCTGCACAATGTAAGCCAATGCAGTATAATTAATATATTGTAACTTGAGAAGATATCTCAGATGATGAGGAAGAGCCGAAATGAAGAGGTGATTTAATTATCCTCAACTGATTCAAAACAATTTAAAACATTCTGTAATGCTGTACCTCAGCTAAACTGCAAGTCCCTGTCAAACTGCTCACTGTAATTGTAGCTAGGTAGTGTACGATCAATAAAAGTTAAAGAAAAGTTTTTAATTTTTCTTCAACCTTTTGGATAGGGTATACATATGGTCGAAGCCGGAAGAACTATAGCAGTTCTGCTTATTGCTGTAATAGCTATTTCAGCGGTATTTGCTGCAATACTATACCTTCAGGGAAGCATGTTGAGTAATGCTATTGCCAGTATTAAGGAGGGATTTTCAGCACTGCAGGGGAACATCTCGAAGGTGAGGAGTGAGGTCAGCGAGATACGCTCAAGTATTTCAAGTACCGGTGAGAAACTCAATGACTTGGAAAATAGGGTAGCTAGTATAGAGGAGTCATTGGCAAACGTAAATAAGTCCTTAGAGGTTACTTGGAGCAAGCTCAAGAATTTGAGTAACGTACTAACTGCCGTAGTGTATAATGTAAGTAAAGTTACACTGAAGTATGGACAGCTTGAGAAGTCACTAGTACTGATTAAGGAATATATCGCCTCACTAAAGTACCCTATGACACTAACCGATGCCTTAGGACGTCAGGTAGTAATTACTCATGAGCCTAAGAGGGTAGTGTCGGTAGCACCTTCTATTACGGAGATCCTCTTCGCTATTGGTGCTGGAGACCGCGTAATAGGTGTTGATAAGTTCTCAAACTATCCTCCTATTGTTAATGAGCTGGTTAAAAACAAGACAATAGAGATTATCGGAGGCTTCAGCGCTATTAATGTAGAGAAGATCGCGTTACTAAAGCCAGATGTAGTGTTCTTAACCACAGGGGTTCAAGAGAAGTTTGTTAGAGAGCTAGCCAGTATGGGGATCACAGTTTATGTTCTGAGCGACAAGTCCATTGAGGAGGTCTTTACCGACATACTGACGGTTGGTGTAATATTGAATAAAGCCGATTCTGCTGTTGAACTCATAGAGTGGTTGAGAACCAGGTTAATGTCAACGTACATGACGGTCCATGAGTATCTGAATAAAACAGGTATTCAACCCAAGAAGGTCTACTTTGAAGTTTACCCTGACTACTGGACTATTGGCAGATCCTCATTTATTAATGATGTCATTACCTTGGCTGGAAGTGAGAACATATTTAATGGTGTTGAGACACCGTATTTTCCGGCATCACCCGAGGAGATAATATCCAGGAATCCTGATGTAATACTGACAACTGCCATGTATGGTAGTTTCGGGTCACCAGAGAACGTAATAAATAGGATTGAGTCAAGAGAGGGTTGGAGCAACATAACAGCAATTAAGGAGGGTAGGATCTACTTATTCAAGGGCACTCTAGAGGACATAGTTGTTAGGCCTGGCCCTCGAATAGTTGCAGCGATTGAGGTTATAGCAAGGGTACTATATCCTCAAGCATTTAATATTACTTCCGTGCCAAGTATAATCGATGATAAAGTAATTGAGGCGTGGGGTGTGTGCTTAAATACTGAGGCAGGTGAATTGCACTGCCCGAAGACTTCGGCAGTGAAGGCTCCAGCGTCAGGAAGTACATAATAGAGAGACGCAGACGCTTTATCTGTATTTTCGTATTTTTACTTGTTACACTAATTGCTGCCTCATTAACTCACCTAGCACTCGGTACCATCATACTTAACCCAATAGATGTGGTGCTTAACGGACTGTGCTCTGCTGCTGGTATATATCGTTTCAGGCTCTTCAGAATGCTCGCGGCTTTCTTGGTGGGCGGTTTACTATCTATTTCCGGTTTACTGATACAGGTATGCACTAGGAACCCTCTCGGTGACCCGTACCTTTTAGGTATTTCCTCAGGTGCGCTATTTACTGTCACGCTAACATTTTTATTTCCAAGCCACTCCCTACTAGCTTTTATTATTAAGCCTGCAGTTGCTTTCATAGGGGGTTTCCTAGCATATACGTTAACGCATGCAATTGCGGTAAGAGCAGGCTATACACCTACGTCCATAGTACTAAGCGGTGTTGCAGTA
>JAGGUC010000132.1 GCA_021158735.1 Desulfurococcales archaeon
AGGACGACATATACGACCTCACTATGAGATTAGGAGGCTCAATAACAGGTGAGCACGGTGTAGGAGCTACTAGAACTAAGTACATGCTGAAGTACCTCAGTAAAGAGTACATTCAGCTTATGAGGGAACTGAAAAAGCTATTCGACCCTAACAACATACTAAATCCAGGGAAAGTCATACCTGAAGTTTAAGTACGGAGACCAGCCTCAGCTTAAGGAGCTGCCACCAGCATAGCTAAAATACGTAACCTCAATAAATCTTTGGTGAATTACTTGGTTAAGAAATTAAGTAGAAATACTTTAATATATAAATTTAGCCCGAACTTAAGACCTGCTGAAGTAGCTGACCCAAGGGATATAGTCATATTTGAAACTATTGATGCATTAGGTGGTCAGGTCAGGAGTGAAGACGTAAGCCTCAGTGAGATAGATTGGGGTAAAATAAATCCGGCAACAGGCCCCCTTTACATCGAGGGTGGTGAGCCGGGTGACACGCTAGTAGTTGACATACTTGACATTAAAGTGGAAGATAAGGCCGTAATTATTGTGGTGCCCAAGTACGGCGCCCTCCACGAAGAAGTATTTAGTGCTAAGGTCAAGCTACTTGATGTAAGTAAAGACTTCGTGAAGTTCAATAATATCAAAATACCTGCTAAGCCCATGATAGGTGTTATCGGTGTCGCACCTGAGAAGGGAGAAATCCCCACAGGTACTTCAGGACCTCACGGAGGTAACATGGATGTAGCTGAGGTAACTAGGGGTAGGAGACTTTACTTCCCTATATTTACTGAGGGTGCTCTGCTAGCTGTGGGTGACCTACATGTAGTACAGGGTGATGGTGAGGTATGTGTTGCAGCAGCTGAGGTCTCAGGGGAGGTGACGGTTAGGGTTGATGTTATTAAGGAAAGACACCCACCGTACCCGGTACTAGAGGCTGAGGGATACTATGCCATACTTGCATCAGGCAAGACCCTTGATGAAGCTGCGAGGGCAGCTACTAAGGCAGCAGTAGAGGCTCTAATGAGGGAGTATAACTACAGCTTTGAGGAGGCCTACATGCTCGCCAGCCTAGTAGTTCATCTCAGAATAAACCAAGTCGTTGACCCAATGAAGGGTATTAGAGCTGAATTACCAAAGAGTATAGTTACACTAAATTCCCTCCTAGTACCTACTACTAAGAAGTAATTAGCTGGCAAGAACTTTTTAATTAATTACATAACCTTAAATTATTCTTCTTATTCTCTCTATGAACTGCAAGAAAAACTGACTGTAGGGTAGCAATCATGATCACCTGCTAGCAATGGCCTGAGCAGCTATTCTTAATGACTCCCGACTTGTATAGGTCTTCAGCCACTTACATGAATATAAACCTCCTAGCTCTTGTGAGGACTAGTATTCATCAGGGCTAGTGACATTACTCGCATTCCCGTTACTCGCAGGTGCTAGCCTATTAATATCATCAGAAGTCATGATAGCAGTACTTAATACTACGTATTAATAAGTACGTAACTCAGGTAAATGTGTTCGAATGTTTAAATATATTAAGTTTCACTGACTGATTAGCTCATGGTGTAGGTAATTAGGACTTCAGTAGCTATAGCCTTGATCATACTTATGGTGTGTTCAGCTACTGCCCTAACAGTCAGCTTAAGTAACTTAGGATATTTTGACGAAATTAAATTCACTAATTCACTAAGGATGAAGGAATTATCTGTGTCTGCAACCTCATATGTTTTTAGAACAGGTAATTGGTCCATAGTAATTGATATTTATGAAAATAGTAGTGGCACACTCACAGTGACGTACGTAGGTAATGAAGCTCTGAAAATAAATAATGCACTATTACCTCTGACAGCAGGACTCAATGTAATATTGATCTGCGATAATGGAACAACTACCGTCAGAAAAGTAGGTGCTTACTACCCTAACGCTACGATAGTACCCGGCACAAGAGATACCATGAAATTTGCTGTAAACAGTATTAAGGTCATTAAGGTCGAGGGAGCTATTCTAGGTAAGATACCTTTAAAAATAAGAATTCCATTAGGGACGAGACTCCCCGCTATAAGTACACCCGTAACTGCACCAGTCACGGTAACTATTACAAAAATAGTTGGAGTGAGTGAAACACACACAGCTACACAGCTCAAGTGCAGTTTCGTCCTTGAGGAGGATCACAGCGAGCCGCCTGCCTGCCCGATTAGGATGGAGGTACTGAATAATGGATCAGTTACTACTGACTGTGTAGCTGGGGTCTACATACCGTCAGTTACTACCACAGCTAATGGGACGCCTAGAGTAATTATTGAGGTAAGAAATGTGGGTGAAGTACCCATACACGTCTGTACCAATTATGTTGAGGCCGAGATAGTTAACGGTAGTATAGATGGAGCGAACTACATACCTATACATAAAAAGGTAACTTATGTAGTACCGGGGACAACAATTCCACCGCAAGTGCTTGGCTGTAACCCGCCTGAGGGATCATTTATTATTCCTGAAGCGTCCATACTGCGAAAGAGTGAGCA
>JAGGUC010000072.1 GCA_021158735.1 Desulfurococcales archaeon
CCTTAAACCCCTTCCATATAGCTGATATATTGCCCCCGTTACCAACAGGTACTACGACCCAGTCAGGGACGCCTACTTCATCAGCTATTTCAAATGCCAGTGTTTTCTGACCCTCGATCCTCCAGGGATTGAGTGAGTTGAGGACGTAGACCGGGTATTCCTCAGCTAACCTGATGACTAGCCTCAACGCATCATCGAAGCTACCGTTAACGAAGGCCAGCGTTGCACCATGAAGCACCGCCTGCATGAGCTTGCCCTTAGCAACCTTACCCTTAGGCAGAACTACTAGGGACTTCAGTCCAGCCCTAGCAGTGTACGCGCTCATTGATGCTGACGTGTTTCCTGTCGACGCGCAGGCAACTACCTTTATGCCTAGGTACTTAGCCATCGACACAGCCACCGTCATTCCTCTGTCCTTAAAACTGCCTGTCGGGTTAGCTCCCTCCAGCTTCACGTACGCCCTCCCAGTACGCACTAACTCCTTAGATCTAGCCAGCTTAACTAAGGGTGTGCCTCCCTCGCTCAGAGATACTACTTCCGCCTCAGGAGGTAGCGGTATTAACTCTCTGTACCTCCATAACTTGAATGGCCTACTCCTAAATAGGTCCCAGCTGAGCTCCGGTACTTTCCTAAACTCGACCTGCAGCAACCCGCCACAAGAACACGTAATTCTTCTTTCGGTTAAGTTGAACTCAGAAGAACACTCAATACATTTAATTACGGCTTGGGTGTTTGGCGCACGTCCACCACCTTGCTCACCAAGCGAATTTGGTGCATCATTATCACCGTACACCAATGCACTGGTATGATTAATAAGTCTTCTGCTCTGAATGTGGTACATGCGTGCATGCTTTGCCGCTTACCTTCTAATGAGATCTGGGGTGACTACCTACATTACCGTTCAATTTTCAGAAGAAACTTCAGGAGATTAAAAAGGATTGTTTTTACCCTACTCAGTACCTCCGCACGATTACTAGTCCGCGACGCGCCCTCCTGACCTCAACCTCCTGCAGTACTTCCCTGTACCCGCAACTCCTACACTTAATTATGTACCGGACGACCTTAGAGCCGTTGAGTCCCTCGGCCTCACTGTAGTACGTCATTCTCCCACCACACCTAGGGCATTTCTGAGTTCCGTTCAACCTCCAATACATCCCTCAAATCACCTCTCACCCATCTCAGGCGATGCTCCATCAGCCACTGAAGGTGCTGGTGAAGTCGCTGTCCTCAATTAATTATTTTAGGTATGTCTGTAATAAACCTACTTGAGCATTACCTCAATAAGAATTCCGCTATGGGAGGTACTACGCAGTTAATTACTAGCTAACCCTAACCCCCTTCTGAAGGCCTTCTTATTCAACTCCACCCACGACTTCTTAACAACGTGCTCTATGGCTTTCTCAACAGCTTCAGTACTTAATAGCTTTGTGACACCCACTAGATGCCCTAACGCAACCATATTGGCTACTCTCGGCGTACCGAGCTCGGTCTCAGCGATCTTAGTATATGGAGCTAACTTAAGCACCCATCCCTCCTCAGGTACTTCAGTTACGAATGTTGAGTCAGCAAAAACTACAGCACCCTGCTTGACTAGCCTGCTGTACTTCACTAACTGATCACCGTACATAAATACAGCTACGTCAGCCTCCCTGACCTTCATGTACCCGAGCTCCTCGGCACTATCAGCTACTATTATCTCTGCCTTGGAGTCGCCTCCCCTCGTCTCGGCGGAGTAGGACTCAGTACCTGTTACATAGTAGTTGCTGAACTTAGCTGCAGCAACACCTATGACATGACCTAGGAGGAGGATCCCCTGACCACCTCTACCAGCAATTATTATCTCCCTCCTCACCTAAATTCACCTCAATAAACCAAACATTCTCAAGTACCCGGGGTCGTCCTTATCAACATATTCTCCGATCACGAACCCGCTCTCCCAGTCATAGTAGGACTCATTTAGTGAGGGCTTTGCCTTAACCTTAACCTTTTCCCGTAACTCCATGAACAGCTGCACAGCATCCTTAATACCTATGTGCCTGCCGAATACTTCAGGGCACGTAGACAGTACCTCCACGAATGTGAAGCCCTCCTTCCCTAGCGCCCGATACACGTACGTCTCGATCAGTGCTGGGTGGGTGACTGACGCCCTAGCAACGTAGTTAGCACCTAGTGAGGCAACGAGCTTAACTACATTAATGGGCTTCTCCGGGTTACCTCTGGGGGTTGTAGTTGTGTAGAGGCCTGTGGGGGTTGTTGGAGCCAGCTGCCCGCCAGTCATTGCGTAGACCATGTTGTTGACCATGATCACGGTGATGTCCATGTTCCTCCTAGCAGCATGCATCAGGTGATTACCACCTATCCCGGCTATGTCTCCGTCACCCCCAACAACGATCACTTTGAGCTTAGGGTTGGCGAGCTTCACACCGACAGCAAAAGGTACTGCTCTTCCATGAATTGCATGCACGGTGTCGAAGTTCAGGTATAGTGGCATCCTAGCCGTGCACCCAATGCCCCCTACAACCACTATGTCTTCCTCCTTAAAGACTCCCTCGCCGATCCTCCTACCTATAGCTCTGAGCATGGCTGACATCACGATCCCTATCCCGCATCCAGGGCACCAGAGGTGCGGTAGCCTGTCAACCCTCACGTACTTGTCTAGAGGGTGAACCTGCTTGCTCACAACCACTCACTGATCACCTCCTTAATCCTGTCCGGTGAGGGCACATCCAGATCAATAATGCCTACTGATATTACTTCCTTATCCCTTAGCACCTGAGCTACCTCCTTGTACATGAGCCCCACATTATTCTCAACTACAAACACCCTCTTAGCCTCTGAAGCAATCTTCTTTAACCCACCCTCGTCGAAGGGCCAAAGAGCCTTAGGTCTGTAGAGTCCTGCTCTGATGCCCTCTCTCCTTAGCTCCTTAACTAGGGCGTAAACAGACCTTGCTGTTGATCCGTAAGCAAAGAATATGTACTCAGCACTGCTTGTGAAGTATGTTTCGTAGTCAATTATTAAGCGGGAATTACGCCTTACCTTCTCCACTAACCTACGGATCATCCTCTCCTGAACCTCCGTAGTCGGAGAGTAGTACCCTCTCTCATCATGGGTTAGTGACTCAACCATGACCTTATACCCATCGCCGAAGCAGGCCATTGGCGGAACCAGGTCCTCACCGGGCTTGAAGGGCATGTACTCCTGAGGCGGTACCTCAGGCTTCCTCCTACTAATGATCTTCAGCTCACTGGGGTTCCTGATAATGACCTTCTCCCACGTGTGCGCTAACATGGCATCAGACAGAATAACTGTTGGAACCCTCAGCATTTCCGAGACATTAAATGCCTTCACGGTTAGGTCGAATGCCTCCTGCGCAGACCACGGAACTAGCACGGGGAGTTCGTAATTCCCGTGACTCCCATACCTTACCTGAAAGACGTCGTACTGGCAGGACCTCGTGGGCACGCCAGTCGACGGGCCTGCCCTCATGACGTAGACTACGACGAGAGGTGTCTCAGTTATTATTGCGAAGCTAAGGGCCTCAACCATGAGTGAGTAGCCCGGGCTGCTCGTAGCTGTCATAGCCTTAGCTCCAGCCCAAGAAGCACCTATCACTGCGTTAATTGACGCTATCTCATCCTCAAGCTGAATAACGACACCTCCCCTCTTAGGTAACTCCTCAGCAAGGTACTCGAGAATGTCTGAGGTGGGGGTTATGGGGTATCCAGCAAAAAATTTGAGTCCTGACGCCATAGCCCCCTCAGCAATAGCTATATTAGAGGTTACATACTCTGCCCTCAACCACCCACCACCTCAACAAAAATAGCTAAGTCCGGGCAACACCACTCACACGTTCTGCAACCTATGCACTTCTCAATAAACTTGGGGATAGGGTATCTGAATCCCCTGGCGTTTGGGTTGCTACCCCTTACGAGTACCTTCGTAGGGCATAAAGTTACGCATAGCTGGCATTCCTTGCATCTGTTCTTAATGATTATGACCTTAAACTTGCCTGAGGATGCTGTGACGGTCTCAGCATTCTCTTGAAGAGCTGGCATTTTAGCCCAAATAAATTTTTAAGAGGTTAATAAAAAACTTTGACCTCTCAAGAAGTTAACGTAAAAATGTGTTATGTGATACACTTCAGAAGGTGCTGGATCAGTCCCTGACCCTTACTCACATTAAAGCATTTTTTAGAGGCCTTTGTTTTAATAGTTAAAAATTACGTGAGTGCTGAAATACCTACCTTAATTTTATCTTCATCACATATCATGACGACTAGTTTATCTTTCATTACAAGGTCTATTTCCCTGACACTGCTCTCCCGGAGCTGGGAAGCTATGAATGATGCCACCCCAGCTATGAAGGCAGATGCCTTAGCTACAGCCTCAGGTTCGAACGCCTTAATAGGCTGGTACACCTTTAAGTCATCCACAGCCCCACTCCGACTGACCGTTATCACTACGTTGAAGCCTGCTGATAGGTCGTGAACGCTCTCTAACTCAGGTGCACTGACCTCCTCACTCTCAACTACTGATTCACGGGTTATGCTCGCCATACATGAAGCACCGGTATAATGTATCAGCTACTTAATTCCTTAAAAAACCTCTCATTAAAAGCAAGTGCATTTAGTTTAGCCTTTTTAATAAAATTCGGTACTCAGGACTCCCTACGGGGTGCATGAGTGGGCATTATTGATATTGTTGCTGAGCTGGTCAGGAACGTCATGAGTAGTGACCCCGTCCACGGGTACCCACACGTAATGAGGGTGAGGAAGCTTGCACTACAATTAGCAGCTCACTACGAGAGCGTTGATAGGGAGGTTGTTGAACTGGCTGCTCTACTTCATGACATAGGGAGGAGCGGTCCTAGCATGACGGATCATGCATTTACTTCAGCAAGGGTGGCTGGACTCCTCCTCAGGGCTATGGGGTACTCTGAGAGCAAGGTCAGGGTTATCGTTGAGGCCATAAGCACTCACTCATACTCAGCTGGCAGGGAGCCTCAGCTGCTTGAAGCTAAGATCCTCAGCGACGCTGACAAGCTCGACGCCCTGGGTGCTGTCGGCATAGCTAGGGTGTTCCTGTATTCTGGCGCTATAGGTAGGGGGATTGAGGACTCAATAGCGCACATTAAGACTAAGATCCTCAAGCTCCCGGACCTCATGAAAACGCCTGAAGGAAGAGAGCTGGCTCTAAAGAGGGTTAAGGTAGTTATGGAGTTCATAAAGTGTATTGAAGAAGAGCTTAATTTAGAGAAGTAGGTCAGGGAGTACAGCACGCTTAACCTGCCGTACCCAGTAGGGTCTGGTCGGCCTCCAGCAGCAACTAATCAGTGCTCAGGAACCTCACTATAGTGTCTAAGGCCTCATATCTAAGTGGTGGTGGGGGCCAGTACTCACTTGGTGGAACCTCAACTACTGTGTCAGGTCTGAGCAATCTGGCGAAGAACCTACTGTCCAGCTCATTAACTGACTTAATAGCTGATACATAGGTACCTAACTTGCTTCCAGAATAGACCATAGCCCTGGAAGGCGTGACGATGACTAACGTCCTGATGTAGGGTGCAAGAGATGCTGAAGGGAGGAGCGCGCTGCTGAACGACTCAATAAGTACCACATCAGCCTTCTCGAGGAGTGACTCTACAGCATACCTGACTGCCGCGTCTACCTCCCTACTACTTAAGTAGTTAGTGAGCCATGAACTACTTACCCTGGCCAAGGGCTTAAAGGTACTTAACGCATTCCTCACTTCCTCCTTAAGCTTAGGTGTGAGATTACCTAGCACATCCTCAACTAGGAAGTACCTCCTCACAGAAAATGATACTCTGGCAAGTACTGCCTGAGCAACTGCTGAGTCGACAGTACTCAAGTAACTGTCTATGCTCGCGAACCTAGTTACATCTGGGACAGCAGTCAATATATCTACGGGGTTCTGAAGGTCCGGATCTGTTATGAATCCTAGATCCATGTACTTGAGGACGTCTTCACCTACGAGCACACCCAACCTCACCGACTCCCTGAAGACCCTAAGCTGGTACCAGATACTGTGTGCAGCAACAGGCTTAAACACAGCTACCCCATATCCAGCTGACTTCAGTGCCTTAGCCAGCGATGCAGTGAAGTACGTCTTACCTGACTCATGAGGTAGGAGCCCTGAAATGAGTACCGCACTGGCCATGGCCTCAACCCGCATGCGGTGCTGCTACCACAGTTCTTAATCTCTAGTCAGTACATCCTCAACAGCCTCTCTGAATGACCTGTAGAGTTCATCATCGAACGCGACCAGCAGGATCTTCCTTAATGTAGTCCCCTCAGACACATGCTTAACTATGGAGTCAACAATTACTTCAGCAGCTACTCTAGGATTGAGTCCACCGACACCTGTCCCCATCCCTGGGAATGCTATGGTCCTGATCCCCAGCTCCTTGCAGAGATTCAGCACTGCACTTACCGCAGCACGTACTTTCTCAGTCGTTGTTCTCATTGCCGGGTACTCCATCGTTGGTGCGTGAATTACGTACTTCATGGCAAGTTTTCCAGCAGTAGTTGCTACTGCTTTTCCAACAGGTACTGGAGCATGCCTCCTGGCCTCATCTTCGATGACCTTCCCACCAGCCCTTTTAATAGCTCCAGCAACCCCGCCACCCATGACCATTTGTGAGTTGGCAGGGTTGACTATAGCGTCAAGATCCTTCAATTTAGTTATGTCTCCCTTAACAACCTCCAACACAATACCCTTATATTTCACCACTCTCACCACCATAACAACTAAATTAATCAACTGTAATTAACTTATACTAATTGCTCACCATCAACAGTGCAGGTGTGGAGAGGCTTCCCATAATAAAATAACACTTAATTTCCTCTAGGAGAGATTGTGTAGGGGTACACCCAGGAAATGATGATCTTCTCAGTGCTCGGCGGTCCTCAGAAAATGCAACGAATGCAGTGGCTCAGACTAGTGGGGTGTACCAAGTGAACATACTGAATGAGTGCTGGGCTCCTGTCCGGTGGTGTCCGGATGAAGTTTAGGGCACTCCATGAGGTCTACGAATGCGTTAATAGCGGGTTGTACATTGACTTCAGCACTAATCTTAACCCCTTAGGACCTCCTAGAATACTTTCAGAGCTAATTGGTGAGTGCGTAAAAAGTAGGATATGGACTCAATACCCGGACCCCAACTACTCAGATTTGAGGGAGGCTATTGCCTCCTTCTACAACCTAGATCCAGAGCGCATAATCCTATGTAGCTGTGCATCGGAAGCAGTTAACCTAGTGATAATGTCAGTTAAGCCCCACACGGTTTTTGTTGTTGCGCCAGCACGTGACATCCCGGAGCATACCTGCACAGTACTCGGCATTAAGCTTAGGCATATACTCATGTGTGAGGAAAAAAGCAGGTTTGAGGTCTGTACGGAGTCTTTGGCGAGATACATAAGGGGTGGGGAATCATATGTGGTCTTAATAGTGAACCCGAATGATCCCACAGGAACCTACATGCAGCCTGACGAAGTATCGTCCTTGGCGTCAGAATTTAAGAATACGCTATTTATTGTTAATGAAGCTTACGTAGAGCTATCCGGAATGGACTCATTGATTAGGTACGGCGTGCCTGAGAATGTGATAGTTATCAGGTCACTCACTGAGTCCCTAGCTTCCCCTGGACTCAGCCTGAGCTTCATATACGGTGGCTACAGGTCACTCACCGAGGTACTTGACTCCCTCAGGCCGAAGTGGAACATCAGCTCACTCTGTAGCTGCACCTACACTAAGTTACTGAGGGATCACGCTGCCGAGCTGAGAGAGTACCTGGTCGACACCGTAAGGTGTATTCGTGAGTGGAGAGAGTACCTAGTTGGGAACCTCAAGCCGCTAGGTCTTAAAGTATTTGACTCTGTCGCGAACTACGTTCTAGTTAAGCACTCAGGAATAGATGCTAGGTACCTCCACAAGATACTGGTCAGGAGATACGGGGTTGCCGTCCACCCAGCACACGTATTCTACGGACTAGGGATGGACTACAGCAGGTTTTCTGTACGACATCCTAGGTACTGCAACGTCCTGCTGAGAGCTCTTGAAGATGTCTTGAAAGCACACTGATCTTCCCGTAGAAGCAGTACTTAGTGGACTCCAGCATCTTTTTGTGCGACTATGAAGTAAATTTAAGAACTGCTCAGCGAGCTTACTACGGTGCTGATTTCATGGTTAAGGCTTTAGGCATTGACCCAGGCACCGGGAGCTTTGACCTAGTGGTTGTTGAGGGAGGACACGTAGTCGCTGAAAGGAGCGTAAGTACTTTTGAGGTAGCTAAAAAACCGGAAGTTCTGGTTAAGGTGGTTAAGGAATTAGGTGGGGTTGACCTAATAGCTGGTCCGTCAGGGTATGGTGTTCCACTTACCTTTAATAGCGACATTGTTGAGCCTAGGATATTCGCTCTTGAGGTACTACTCCTTACTAGGGAGGAGGACTTAGAGTTGGGTATTAAGTCTGGTGAGGTAGGTATGGCTGTCTACGACGCGCTTGCCAAGGTGGTTGAGGAGTTCTGGAGGAAGGGGCTTAAGGTATGCTACATTCCATCAGTAATACTCCTCCCCACAGTCCCGGATTTCAGGAAGATAAACAAGCTGGACATGGGAACTGCGGACAAGATGGCTGTCGCAGTACTAGGTGTTATTGATCAGTCTAGGGAGCTGGGTCTAAATTATAAGGAGACGAGTTTCATACTGGTTGAGGTGGGCTTCGGGTACAATGCAGTGATCGGTGTTAAAGAGGGGTTGATAGTTGATGGTTTAGGAGGGAGTCTGGTCCAGACCGGGTTCTTGACAGTGGGTGCTCTTGACGCTGAGGTTGCTGTGCTGGGTAGGTTGTGGGTCAGGAGTGATGTATTCCATGGAGGAGTAGCTGACATCTGCGGTACCTATGACATTGACCAGGTGGTTAGGGGGTACCTGAGTGGTGAGGAGCCGTACACCACGGCCTTCAAAGCCTTCATAGACGGTATTCTCAAGGCCGTAGCCGCAGTACATACTTCGATTAGGAAGCCTAAGGAGGTCCTCCTGTCAGGGAGGTACTCGAGAAATAAGGTGATTAGGGAGATACTTGAGGAGGCGCTGTCGAAGTATGCTCCAGTGAGGAGGCTGAAGGGCCTTGAGGGAGCCAAGGTGTCTAAGGAGGCTGCCCAAGGCTATGCAGTGGTTGCTGAGGGGGTAGCTGGCGGCGAGTTCAGTGACCTGGTCAAGCGCATGAAGATACCTGAGGCGAGGGGGACTGTGGCCGACTGGATCCGCCATCCCAGACTTCGTGAGATGAGGGAGAGACTAAGGAGAACTTACTCCGAAGTAGTACGTAACCCCAAATTATGACTTTCTTGAGGAGCGGTATTGAGTTATGTCCCTACAACACAACAATATTAATGTTTAATTACGTCATTCTGGAGGTATTAAGAGGAGTCAGCGGGTACTTAATTAGTAGTTAGGATGGTCGTCATGAGCTTAAGTAGGATTGAAGAGGTCGTTCAGTTAATTACTGAGAACATAGGTAAGTATGTCGTCAACTATAGGGAGCACTTTAAGGCTTTAGTATTGACGGCGGTGATCAGGGGTCACATACTCATATATGGACCGCCGGGGGCGGCGAAGACCTTTACAGCTAAGCTCTTCTCTCAGTTAGTAGGGCTTAGGTTCTCAAGAATTCAGTTTACCCCCGACATACTGCCCAGTGACATACTGGGTGCTAAGGTCATTGACCCAAAAACAGGTGAGCTGAGGACCGTGTTAGGTCCTGTATTCGCTAATGTGGTGCTGGCTGACGAAATAAATCGGGCTAATCCTAAGTCACTTGCTGCGCTACTTGAGGTCATGCAGGAGAGGCAGGTGACTATAGAGGGCGACACCCACAGACTTCCTGAGCCCTTCATAGTTATAGCAACTCTTAATCCTGTTGAGGCACACGGCGTCTTCCCGGTACCTATAGCTGTTCTAGACAGATTCATGACTAGCCTAGCCTTCAACTACGTAGGGTTCGACGATGAGGTTGAGATGGTTCAGCGTGACTTAAGGTACGACCTAGAGCACCTATCCCTGAAGCCCGTCATAGAACCTGAGGACTTCAGCAATCTTTATGAAGAAGTCAAGAAGATTAGGGCTTCTGTAGATATAGTGAGTTACTGTGTTGAGATCGTCCGTGCACTGAGGTCGCGGACTGAAGTATCTTTCGGGCCTTCACCTAGGGCAACACTTCACCTAATAAGGCTTGCTCGGAGCATGGCTGCTGTAGAGGGTAGGGACTATGTCATCCCTGACGACGTAAAGAAGGCAGCTAAGTACGTGCTCAGACATAGGGTCATTACTGAGAAGAGCGACTTAATGACTAACCTGCGGAAGGCTGAGGAAATAATTAGTGAAGTGCTTAAGTCCGTTAAACCTCCTTGGTGAGTTTCTCAGAAAGCTCTTCATAGACCTTTAAGCACAGGAGTACTGAAACAGATGTACCTCCCAATATTAGGAGTCCTTCAACAATCGATCCCATCAGCCTCAGGAGAACAATGACCAGGGTGTAGAGCAGTGCCATAGCAGTAACTCTTAGCCCACACTCAAGCAAATGATCTTCATAGAGCCTGTGAACGAGGTAGAGCACACCCATGAGTGCTGAGAGCCCTACAGCCCACGCCCTCTGAAGGTCCCCACCTGTCACAACCGAGAGAGCTGTCATACCCATTATGAATGCGTATATGCTCACTGCTGGCCTCAGAGCCCTGGACAGGTAGATTGCTGCGAGCGCTAACAGAGCCATCCAGTAACTTGAGGTGAAGTACGCTAAGGTTCCAGCAAGCAGTAGTGACACAGCTAAGCCATAGCTAAGTGGGATGAAGGTAATTACTAGAGCACCTCCCATGTAAATTAATGCTTCAGTACTTCCATACAACCCCTTAATGACTAGAGAAACAAGTGATGCATAAGCTACAGCAAATACGTAGAGCCTCACCTTATGAGGCAGGTCACCCACCATGAGTGAACACCGCAACTCCCACATTCCTCTTCTTCAGTAATGTGATATACTTATCAAGTTCCTCCCTTAGCTCCGACACCCATCTGCTAACCTCCTCAGAGTGACGTGAGTACCTTAGATGCATATCCATGACGGGTTCAAGTACGATCACCGTATTAAAGCCGCTCAAGTCATCATGCACCACTAACTCACTAAGCAGGTCAGGTGACACAATAGCTAAGCTACTACCTAAAGCATGAGGTTCAGTCCTCCTGCACAAGGTCCTGAACCTTCTTGGGTCATTCACCTCACTAATACTCAACTCAACACCGCCAATACTTACTCTCCTAACCCCGACCCCCTCTAGAACCTTCAGCAGCTGAAGCAGCTGAAGATAACCCATTAAGTAGCTACATATGTAGCTTCCGGGCACTAGAGCCACCGTGTCAGTAAAGTCAGTAAACCCTACATCATAAACCGATGGCTCATGACCCAGCTCAAGCACTTTAGTTCTAAGCCCACCTGAGTACAGGATACTCTTCGCCACCAGCAATCTCAAGTCATCACCAACAGCGTAGGACCTCACACTGCCGACTGAGGGCTCCCTAAGCCTGACCGACCTCCTCAAAGTAATAGCTACGTCAGCCCTAGGTAGCTCATCTCTAGCTACTCTTACCTCAGCATTTACTACCTTATAGGTTGAGAGCAAATATACGGGGTGGTGGAGCTTTAGAAGCACCCTGCGGCTGATTTGACTGGAGAACGAGAGTGCCTTATAGCTAAGAATTACTTCGCCATCACCCGGCACTGTAGCTTCAGTGCAGACATCACCTTCTATAACAGCAGTTGACTCATTAATATCATCGCATACAGTGACTCTTACGGTATCGCTGACTCTAACACGTAGTTCCACATCCCTCCTAAACCCTCTGAATCTAACATACTTCTCAGCAATTACCTCGACATCAATTGCTTTTTTCGATGCTACAGCAAGTATCATCAGTACAGCTACGAGGCCTGTAGCAGCTGCTATACTGCCCTTCAGCAAGATGGCTACTGTTAGGGCTGAGTAGGCCGTGATAAAGAGAGCAAGTTCACTCTTACAAAATTTAAGGAGTTTATTACGGCCCTCACGCCTTACTTTTCTGCTGAAGTCTAGGAGCTTGATTAGCTCACCTAGCTTCCGCTCAGCACGGTCAGACACCAGTCTAACTATATTGTGGTGTGCTACCTTATTGTGCACATCTACTACTGAGTAGACCGTGAGGGCGTAGACAGTGAGGACAGCGGTGATCATTATTGCATCTACAGTGGAGACCACTTAAAAGCACCTGCTATGAGTACCTTAGCTACGAATTTTCTCATTAAATACCTCAGTTCAGGATCATTCTCTCGACCCCCGTACCTCCACCTCTCATACACGCTCACCAGCCTATTTAAGGTAGTCAGCGTCTCAGAGCTCATGTAGGTGCTCACCGCATCTATAGCTTCCCTAAAAGTTAGGTATTCTCTGAAATCTATGTTGAGGAAGTAATAGAGTGCTGTAATAGCTTTTCTAATCAGTTTCGGGTAGTTTATTGTGCGGCTAGTAGCAGCCATGAAGTATATTGCTAATCCCCTGGCCAGAGTAATGAACCTTCTGCTCATCGTCAGTACAAACACTGCTACAGCCAGTGCTATGGTTATACTGGTTATGTTATTGAAGAAAGCTTCCCCCAAGTAATTACTTAGGGGGTCATAAACCTCAAATCCAGGGAATCTCTCGAGAAGCCTGCCACGAACTCTAACTGCAACATGCGGGAATGGCTCAATTATTGAGCTTGGTGGAGCCCCCTCCGCAAATGTGTCACGCACCCTAGGGGGTTCACCAGACATTATCGTGGTTGCTACAGCTCCGCTGGGTGACGGATCTACATTAACATACCCTATGACACCAAGTATGTCTGGATTTACTTCTGTCCAGGCATGGAGCCCGTAGATAGCCTTATCCTCCTTTGCACCAACGTAGTAGAGCCCCACAGTCATACTCGAGTTAACGCCTAAGAACCGCAACATCAGCGACAGTGCTGAGGCATAGTGAATGCACATACCCTTCCGCACGTAGATGAGGAATGCTGTGACGGCATCGCTGTATTTACTTCCACGAACACTGAGGTTCACTGGCCCATACTCCGTCCTAGCCCTCACCTCCATTGTCAGAATGTCAACTAATTTTGAGAGGTGAATGCTGCCCCCATACGTGCACATCGGTAGGAAGTACTTTAGAGTAAGGTTCTTCATGAGCCCCACAAATTCCCTGCTGTACGTCCCACCCTCCCTCGACCCCATCACCTTCAGAACCAAGTTGCAGGAGTCAATTACTGAGAAATTGAGAAGTATTGAAGACAGTTGCTCGTAGCTCGAGGACTTGACCAGTACTCCTTCCAGTGACTTGTTCCCTAAGTCAATACCTACGTACCTCAGCCCCCTATCCACATACACTGTTGCGTTCAACTGAGTATGAGTATTAATCGCCTTAGGGATCGGGATGACCGAAGTCAGAACATTAACAGGGGTAGTGCTCTCAAGAGGGCTGGTACCGAAAGCCATTACAGGAGGCATCGGCAGGAGGGTGAGGTTACCTAATCTAAATACCTTGTCCCCGCCGTACTCCAGAAGTGTGTAGTCTGACTCATTACTTACGTGTACCTCCTTAGTTACGCGTAGGTTGTACTCTTTAAAGTAGATCGTGATTAAGTAGTTGTACTCCCCCATCCTAGTTACGTTGTAGTTTACGTGAAGTACTGTGAGATTGCCCGGGCTTAAACACCAAGACAAGCCTTCGTACCTATCGTAGGTAAGAAATTTAATGTATCTTATTGGGCGCCCCCTGTACTTAAGCATAACCTTAAGTGACGTGTTAGTACCGTACGTCAGCCCTAACTCATTACTCAGGTTTATGCTAGCTACCTGAGGCTCCGGAGGAGGACTAACTGCCTGAGTTCCCGGCAGATTACTTATTAGCTCTAGTCTGAGCATGAACGGTGGTGTTCCCACACTCACTACGTACGTCACAAGAAATACGAGTACGGTGACGGCTAATGCTAATTTAATAACCCTTCACCATTAATAGGTCGTAATAAGAAAATATAACGGTTTTAGACAGTACGTCATCTATTTACTTGCGGTACAGCCAACATGCTATAAGGCGGTCTTTCTCGACTTCGGTTAGTGGTGGTTCCTCTTTCTTGCATTTCTCTATTGCGTGAGGGCACCTAGGATGAAACCTACAGCCAGGAGGCGGGTTGATCGGGCTTCCAGGCTCACCGTAAACCTTGATCTTAGGCTTCTTCAGGTAGTAGTCCGGGTCCGGTACTGGTAGAGCCGCCAGAAGCATTTGAGTGTACGGGTGAAGCGGGTTCTCGAACAGCAGGTCGGACGGCGCGATCTCCACGATCTTACCTAGATACATGACAGCTATTCTATTACTCATGTACTTGACGACGCCTAGGTCATGACTTATGAAGAGGTAGGTCAGGTTGAACTCCTTCTGGAGGTCCTTAAGTAGGTTGAGTATCTGTGCCTGCACGGACACGTCTAGAGCGCTAGTCGGTTCATCAAGTACTATGAATTTCGGTCTGAGAGTTAATATTCTAGCTATGGCTATCCTCTGCCTCTGACCGCCTGAGAATTCATGAGGGTACCTGTATAGGTGCGTTTCGTTCAGTCCGACCTTGTATAGAATATCAATAACGAATTTTTCAGGGTCATCAACTCTGATGTTATGTACTTTTAGTGGTTCGGTCACAACGTCAAAGACTGTCATTCTAGGGTTCAAACTTGTGAAGGGGTCCTGAAACATTATCTGTGCCTGTTTCCTGAATTCCTTAAGGTCCCTCCCCTTAATCTCCATCACATTCCTTCCTTCGAAATAGACCCTACCACTTGTAGGCTCGATTAGCCTGAGCAGTAGTCTACCAGTAGTTGTCTTACCGCAGCCTGACTCACCAACCAGCCCTAAGGTCTCCCCACGTCTGATCGTAAAGCTCACTCCATCAACTGCCCTGACGTAGTTCTTTGTAAAGAAGATCCCCTTTAGAGGGAAGTACTTCTTTAAATTTACAGTCTTAATTAACTCCTCACCCACCCTCACCACCCACCTTACCTGAAATTAGCCAGCAGGCTATGTAGTGTCCTGGCTCAACCTCTACAGCTGGGGGCTTTTCCTTCTTGCATTTCTCTATTGCGTGAGGGCACCTAGGATGAAACCTACAGCCAGGAGGCGGCTCAATCAAATTAGGTACTATTCCCGGAATTGACTCCAATCTCTCGATCTTAGTAAGCGGGTTAGGCACCGCTCTCAAGAGTGCGCGGGTATACGGGTGAATAGGATTCTCGAAAATCCTCCTCATAGGTCCAAGCTCAACTATGTTGCCAGCATACATGACCGCTACCCTGTCACACATTTCAGCTACCAGCCCCATATTGTGTGTTATGAGAATTATTGTCATATTTCTCTCTTTCTTAAGCTTCCTTAAGAGAGCCATGATCTGTGCCTGAATGGTTACGTCAAGATATGATGTGGGCTCGTCAGCAATTATGACTCTTGGCTGGTTACTAAGCCCGATACCTATGACGCTCCTTTGCTTCATCCCACCACTTAATTCGTGTGGATAGGTCTTCACTCTCCTCTCTGGATCAGGCATAAGCACTGTCTTAAGGACGTGTACAGCCTTCATGAAGGCTTCTTTCCAGTCCTTCACAGTCTTATGCTCAATCATTGTCTCACCTATCTGATGTCCTATAGTATATAGTGGGTCAAGCGCTGCTGCCGGATCTTGGAATATATAGGCTATTTCCTTTCCTCTAATTCTTCTCAGCTCCTCATCACTTAACTCTAGTAGATTGATCACCCTGCCATCTCTCGAATAATACAGTACTTCACCGCGCTCGATCCTGCCCGGACTCTGTATGAGCCTTGTAATAGCTCTTGATGTTACAGTCTTACCGCAGCCTGTCTCCCCAACTAGGCAGAAGGTCTCTCCCTCAAGAGCGTCAAAGGATACACCGTCTATTGCTTTAACCACACCTGCATACGTGTAGAAGTTTACGTATAGGTCTCTAACAACTATGACGGGTTTCTTACCACTCATATAGTCCTACCTCCTCTTCTTTAACTTAAACTCAATGCTCCTCCTTGTTTTGGGATCAAGAATGTCCCTTAAGGCATCGCCTAACAAATTATATCCTAATGCAGTAAATAATATAAATGATCCTGGCAGCAGGCTAAGCCACCAGTACCCCCTATAAAGCCACCTAGAGCCGTCGAAGACTATTCTCCCCCAGTCCGCTATGGGGGGCTGAGCACCTACACCTAAGTAGCTCAATCCAGCCTCAGCCAGTATTACACTACCTAAGTCCAGTGTAACGTAGACCAATATAGGCCCCATAATATTAGGGAATATGTGCTTAAGCATGATGCTAATCGGGCTAAGACCTAATGCCTTCGCTGCCTCCACATACGCCTTTTCCCTTTCCGCCAGAGTACTTCCCCTTATTACCCTAGCGTATGGTGGCCACCAAACGGCAACTAATGCAAACACGACGGCTGCGAGATTGGCCAGCTTTTCTGAATCCACAGGGTCTATAGCAAATAACCAGAGCATTAGATCCTGAAGCCAGGGACAGGCGTTGAAGAGCATGCTTATTCTGCTCGGTAGCGTTGTTGATAGACCTATAGCTAATATGAGCCCTGGGAACGAGAAGAAAATATCCGTTATACGCATAATCACTTCATCTACCTTCCCTCCGA
>JAGGUC010000030.1 GCA_021158735.1 Desulfurococcales archaeon
AAGGCAGCTTTCTGTATCTTATTGTGTGCTTACCCCTGTAGTAGAGGTCTCTTATTGTTGGGTACTCATTATTCACTAAGGTGTCGTATATTATGCTAGCCATTAGAACTGTTTGCATAAACTTTTTTGCCTCTCCAGCGTTAAGGAGCGACCTTCTTAGAGATTCGTTCCCTATTCTCAGAATACCTTTTTCACGGTCAAATATGGTATTAGCTAAAGTTCTCTTTCTTATAACCATTACTGGAGGGCTTCCCTTAAGTATCTGCTCGGCTATCTCACCGAACTTTCTCCTAAGTATCTTTAGGGCTTTCTCCCTAGCCTTCACATCTTTAGATGAAACATACGTAAGCGCCATACCGGACACCTTACTCGATGCTTACGACCACTTCATTAACTGACTTTATTTTGAAAGCCTTTAGTTTTTGATTAAGTAGCTTAAGTAACCTTGATTCTATGTTATCAGAATTTATACTATCAACTATTTTTGCTAAGGCTTGAGCGACTTCGGGGATGTACTTGGCTATAGTTACGGCCTTCTCTGCCTCTTCAATTTCCTTTCTCTTTTTAGATAAGTAGAGCTTGAGTCTCCTAGCTACCTCACGTATGGCTGATATTAATTCCTTCTCTATCTCAGGTACGTCAGCTATGGATTCCTTTCCGACACCCTTATACGGTATCTTAGTGCTGCATATGTGCACTAGCACCACTAGTGGTGCTGGAAACGATACACCATAATACCCCCAGTCGATCTCGTCATTAACTATCTTGAATGACACATCAGATCCTTCATCATACAGCAGAGGGATCTTATTTGCATACCTAAGTAGTTGCGGCTTTTCTGAGGCTTTTATGCCGCCACCGTAGGCTAATCCTACTTCAACTACGAAGGCATGTCCCTCATAAACGGAGGGCTTCCTGGTTACGGCAGCCACAAATTCAGGGCGTAATATCGCGTTGAGTCCGGTCTCAATTATTTCCTCACCAAGATATGACAGGTGGTAAGCTCTTGGAGGTTTTATGTCTCTAATTTTCTTTATGGTTCTCACTAATCTGTCGACATCCTCTAAAGTGAGTCTGTGAGGGTTAGCTGTTGATGGAAGTCCTGCATTATTCAAGATATTACGTGCTGTCACCTCACCAATGCATTGAAACTCTCTAATAAGAAAATCGGAAAGATTCTCAGCAGTAGTTAATTGCAACATCATCTTCATCATCTCTAGGTCTACGCCGTAAGGATGCGGCTTAACCTCGCGTGGCGGCGAAGGCATCTTAGTTGTTGACCTTTCAAAATACACTATATTACCATCAGGGTCACTGAAGACGAGTTCAGCATATGGAGCGATAACAGCAGTTCGTCTGAGGTATTCATAGATCTTTGATTTAGACCTGCTCCAGTCACCTTCTAGGTAAACCTTAACTATGGTTCCGTGCCAACTATTTGTCTTGCTGTAGTAGCCTCTTTCCAGAATTATTGGTTTATTGTTTTTGATGTCGATTCTTATTTTAAAGTAGTGTATTCTTCTAGAATTTATTGGGGCAGATATGACCTCGACAGGCTTTCCTGTAGTTACTTGACCATAGAGAACAGCCATTTTAGCGCCCAGCCCGAACATGCCGCGTGTTTGCCTTAAAACGTACTTACTACTGTATAAAAGTTGCCCGAACGCTGAGGGTATGTGGCCTGGAGGTATACCTATGCCGTTATCCTCAACCGTAACACTGAATACATTACCTCTTTCGTTGTCCTTATCCCTCTTAATGCTCACCTTAATGATCGGTAGTATTCCGTGGGCATCTGTGGCGTCGAGAGCGTTCTCAACTAGTTCCCTCACAGTCTGGTAGAGGGCTCGTGATGGATTTGAAAAGCCAGCTATTTCTTTATTTCGGTAAAAGAATTCTGATGGCGTCAAGCTCGTAAACTTCTCTATAGCTACTGCTGCGGTCACCCACTCACCACCTACTCTCTTTAATCCAAAAATACTTTTAAGCCCTCATCACTTACGGTGTGAGTTCCATGAGCAGGTAATGTACTAGAACATCCTCATGTAGGTCAGGGCCTTAATTAAGGTCAAATTTAGTCGAGCGTGTCTTCGAGTGCGTTTATTATGTATGTTGTTAATATAGGTAATATGACTGTTACATCACCATAGACTGTAGCATGTTTGGCTGTGGATTTCACCTTTCCCCACGATATAGCCTCTCTGGTCTTAGCCCCACTGAGGCTGCCGTCCCATTCTATTGCTGTCGTTACATATACAGCGTAATCTAGACCTCCTTTAAACTGATTCCACCATATGGTGTGGTGCTTGCTTATACCACCTCCTAATATGAGTGCAGTACTAATCTTAGAGGTAAATACTATGTCTGCAAGTTTCTTCATGTCGCTGAGTATGTCCAGTTCGAAACCAGTAAACTGTGAGTATACATACAGGTTCGTACCGAAAGCACCGTCAACAATACCTGGAACAAAGACCTTTGCGCCAGATCTGTAGGCAGCCCCAAGTACCGAGTTTTCATCTCCAGCTAACCTCCTGCCTACTTCCTGGCACACCTCACTTATGCTCCACTTTTTCTTGGCCCTAACTAACTCATTAACTAAGGACTTGGTGAAATCCTCAATTATTTTTCCGTAATGTTCGATAGGTATAAAGATATTGCCCAACCTGTGGTAGCCGTGTTCTTTCAATTTAATATCGTCAGCTTCAAAAACACCCTTAAGATAGGTTCCTCCCAAGGAGCGTGCTATGTCATGGTCTAGTGCGCCGCAGGTAGTTATTATTACATTAAAGTACCCCCCGTCAATTAGCTGAGCAATGACCCCCCTAATGCCCGTTGAGATTAGATTTCCTGTAAATGCTAGGAATTTGGTGTCCGAGTTCTTAATACCCTCAACTAGGATATTGGCAGCTCGATGAAGTGATGCTGCGGTAAAGCCGTGTATTTCGCCATATAACTTGATCAGGTCCACAATACGCATATTCTTACTTACCCTTACGTCTCTGACAGGCTCGAAATCAAAGCTCATTAAGGTAGCACCTCAAGGGAGTCTAGCTCTACTGTCACCTGCTTCTTAGTGCTTAAATTCTTGATGGTTAGTTTGCCTTCACCGAATTCCTTCTCACCTATTATGACAACGTAGTTGTAGCCTCTTCTTGACGCCTGTCCTATTAGGTCGCTGAGTTTAACTATAGGGGCATGTCTGACATCAACGATAGTATTCATAGACCTCAGCTTTGAGGCAGCCTTATCAATGTAGGCGAAGTCATTAATAGATGCAATGAGCATGCACTTCTTTAACGCCCTCCCTACCTTGACTCCAGCCTCTTTTAAAGCTAGGTAAGTTCTATCTATACCTATAGAAAAGCCTGTTCCGGGGGTTTTAGGTCCTTCATACAGCGATATGAGTGTATCGTATCTGCCCCCACCACCTATACTGACGTTAATGTACGGTGTCATAACCTCGAATATGAACCCAGTGTAGTAAGCAAGCCCTCTCGCAAACCCTAAGTCGACATACGCCCTAATTCCTAATTTCTTAGTTGCTTCAAGTATTTTGGATAGCTTGTTGACTGATTCCTTTATTTTACCATTAAATTTCATGGACTTACTGAATTCAAGTAACTTTACTGGGTCTTCAGCTCTGAAGGAAATTAGTTCGTCGATGAATGACTTGTCGGCACTCGGGTACTCGCCAAGGATCTTATAGACCTCATCAACTAACTTCTTATCTAGGTAGTGTATGATCTCGTCTTGAACTTTTTCGGGGATCCCCCACCCACTAAGCAGCGTTCTTAATATGTCAACGCTCCCTAACTTTATCGTGTAATCTCTTAAATTGATCTTGGAGTAGTAATCCCTAAGTAGCATTAGTTGCTCTAAGTCGGAATATATGCTTGAGTCACCTATATACTCGGTGCCAGCCTGAATAAATTCTCTATACCTAGCGAACTGAGGTTCTTCATACCTGAAAGCTGACCCTATGTAATATATCTTAATTGGTTTAGGCTCGGCTCTGAAGTACTTAAGGTATATTCTGGCTATACTTGCAGTGAATTCAGGTCTCAGACACACTTCGCGACCTGCCTTATCTGAAAAGACGTACATGGACTTACTTATTTCTGGTCCTGACTTAATGGCGAAGAGCTTAAAGAGCTCTACGGTTGGGGGTATGACGTACCTGTACCCGTACAGCTCAGCTATATTCTGAAAAGCGTGTAGGAGGGTGTTTATCCCTTCAGAATCTGGAGGGAGTATGTCACGCATACCCCTAACAGGTTCTAGTTGAATGCTCACTTTGACAGCACCCCTGCTATATCTTCTATTCTTAAGGTGTGCATAGTGTAATACGTTACATCACCGTGGGCATCGACGACAGCTATGACAGGTTGGTATCCCTTACTTAGTGAGGTTTTAACCCACTCTACTAGCTCATTAGCAGTAATAGGTGAGTTCTCTTCCGTCACGAAAACCATCATTTTCTTATTGCCCCACTCATAAATCAGAGTATTTTGTGAAAAACCTGATCTTGTCCTCCTACCTCTGTTTCTCAGATCTGTTAAGACAGTAAACTTTATCCAGTCGTACTTACTTCTCGAGTATTTAGCGAATAATTTCTTAAGGTCGAGCGTCTCCTCACAGTCTTTGACGCAGGCTAAGTTCTTGAACATTACGTATGCTAGTTCTGCGATGTCGAGTATGTAAGTCTTGTGTACTTTGGAGTATGTCCCTAGTCCAAGCTTACTAATTAAGTCACTGCCTCCCGATATGGCGAGTCTGCCATTTATCTCGCCAACTACTACTAGCTCCTCCATAATCCCTTGCCTTTACCTAAGATTAACCTAAATAAACTTTCTTTATGATTACTAAGAGGTGCTGATTTTGATTAAGCAGGCATTCAAAACTATTGAGTGGCTGGATGGCAGACTCAGGTGGTTGAACACTCTCAAGCTTCCATATAAAGAAGAATATGTAGAGTCTAGCGGCTACGAGAGGGTAGCGGAAGCAATTGAGAGAATGGAGATAAGAGGGGCCCCGGCAATAGGGGTTGCAGCCGCATTTGCTGTTGCGTTAGCGGCCCTCAGCTTTAGGGGGGATAGTGTTGAAGATCTGAGAAACTACGTGATCAAAGCAATAGAAAGGCTAAGGCGGACTCGCCCAACAGCAGTTAATTTGTTCTGGGCTCTGAATAGGGTTGAGAACGTGCTGCAGAAGGGTGATGATGTTGAGGCGGTTAAGTCAGCAATAATTGATGAAGCTATGAAGATATACAGGGAGGACTTGGAAGTAAACATGAAGATCGGTGAGGTAGGAAGCAAAGTTATAGATGATGGCGACACGATCTTGACGCACTGTAATGCTGGCGCACTCGCTACTGCAGGCTTTGGAACAGCATTAGGTGTTGTAAGAGCAGCTTGGTACTCAGGTAAGCGTATTCGGGTAATAGCTACAGAAACAAGAC
>JAGGUC010000002.1 GCA_021158735.1 Desulfurococcales archaeon
AGTTATAGGGAATTGCCATTCGCAGCCTTCGAACTAGCTGATAGCTACAGGTATGAGCAGAAGGGTGAGACACTGCTGTGTTTTAGGTTGAGGAAGTTCCTCATGCCTGACCTGCACGTATTTACTAGGAATCTAGAGGAAGCTAAGTCCATGGCACTTAAGATTCAGGAAAAGATCTTTGAGGAAGTTAAGAAGCTGGAGAGGAGTTATGTGTCAATATACAACATAACCCGAGACTTCTTCGAAGATAATATTGACTACATCACCGAACTGGTTAAGAGGGAGGGGAAGCCTGTATTAGCTGTTATTTATCCTCCAGGTATATACTACTGGGTACTAAACATTGAGTACAACATCATTGATGAGTTGAGGCGCCCTAGGGAGATTGCTACCTTACAGATAGACGTAGGTAACGCTGAAAGATTCGATATCAAATACATTGATGAGGAAGGTAATGAGAGGTACCCCGTAATAATACATACTGCAATAATAGGTTCGGTGGAGAGGTACATTTACGCTGTCCTAGACAAAGCTGTGCAGGACGAGAAAGCTGGCAAAGTACCGTGTATTCCTACTTGGCTTGCACCAATACAAGCTAGGGTAATCCCCGTTAGTTCACAATATACTGAATACGCTGTGAAAGTACTGAATAAACTGCTTGAAGCAGGGATCAGGGCTGACCTTGATGACAGAGATCTAGCCCTAGGTAAGAAGATCAGGGACGCCGGGATAGAGTGGGTGCCTTACATCATCGTGGTAGGTAAGAGAGAGCAGAACACCAATACCATTAATGTTAGAATTAGATCTCTGGGCATTCAAAAATCAATGAGTACTGATGAACTTACAGGACTTATAAGGCAGGATTTACGTGGCTACCCTCAAGTAGATTCAGCACTGCCAACCCGCTTGACAAGGAGACCCACGCTCCACTACTTAAGAGAACTGACGGAACAGAGGAAAACATGATCATCGAAGCTCAATAATCGTTTTGAGTCACTTATTAATCTACAACGCAATCTAGTAATTAGATGATGAACGTTGCCGGCACGGATGAATGACGATATGAACCTCCTCTGACTAATTAATTGATGTCCTCTACTCTCTCAATTATCTCATGGTAAGTATTCTTCTTACAGACCTTGCAGTAATGGTATATTCTCCTAAAGTCCGATATGTTGTAACTTACCTTAAGCACCCACTCAGTCCCACATACAGTACAGCGCAGTCTCCAAGCCGTCATACCTACTTCCTCACTCAAGTATTAATTGTGTCTGTTAACGTAAAAAGTTAAATCCCCTCTTATAATCTATTAACTGACTGAAATCCAGAATGAAATATGGTGGGCCCGTAGCTCAGCCAGGCAGAGCGGCGGATTCCTGAGCCGAGGCTCCAGTCCTGCTACGGGTCTGAGGACCTCATCGGGGATGATAGAGGGGAAGAGACCCGTAGGTCGGGGGTTCAAATCCCCCCGGGCCCACCACATCATAGGTGCAGGGCTCCTAATCCGACACCACCCTAAAATATACAGTAATTGTTACTTAATTCTTAAATCGCCTGCAGTAGTACGTGCATGACTCATTTCAACGGAACCTATCAAAAACAGTAATTATGTTTCGTAAAACACTTCAAGCAATTAATTAATAGGTAACCTATTCAGAGCTTTGGCCCCTCATCATAGTTCAGGGAATATTACTCATCACCCAGACAACCAATATCGTTCTCACGTCAAGGCTAATAAATAGCTCCGTACGGGCTGGCTCAGAGGGTCTACATAATGCTGGACTGCAGTCCTAGCTATGGTTTAAATTCCTTTAACCATAGGTTACTCATCTTTCTTCTCTTGACCTCACGCATTACCTTATCTAAGTATTTGTATACTGTAGAGTGTTGCCTACCCTGTATGAGCATTTCTATGGCTTCCCTAGCTACTTGAGCCGACTCATAGTCACCTATGATAGCGACTATGTCGTCGTAGACATTTATGTATGTTCCTGTCATGGATTCTATATTCTTTCTAGCTTTCCCTCCCTCCCCTATGATCCTGCCTTTAATCCTCATTAAATGATTGGGTGAATCCCCGATCACCTCCTTTAAATCTATGAGCACGAGTATCTGGTCTTCCTCTAGTAACCTCCAAGCCCTCTCAGGTGAGAAGCCTGCAGCTATAGCTCTGATGAAGTCTCTCGTCTTTAACATGTTATACACAGGTGTTGCTGGCGATAAAGGCTCAACTACTACAGTTCCATCCCTTCCATCAACAACTACCCTTACATTCATTCTTTTTTCTAACTCTCTTAAGACGCTACCTTTCTCACCTATTAAAACACCGACTCTGTCTAAGGGGACCCTTACGTAGAGTCTAGTCATTCCTGGTGTAACTGTTGGCTGCTTAAAATCATTATTCATCTTAGTCACTCTCATCAGTACATTAGCCTCAGAGATAATTAAGTTATATTTCCTCTAATTCATTCGCATTACCGACCACGTAGTTGTAGAGGCTCTCTAAGGAAGGCACTTCCAAGCCTACCACATCAGTGAAGAATTTCCTGATGTTTCTCAGGTCCCTGATTAAGAATTCATTTGCGTTAGGATGAGACACCTTAACTGCTTGGCTTACATCAATTATGTAGTGCCGCCCTTTCCAAATCATTACATTATACTCGCTTAAGTCTCCGTGAACTAAGCGCGCTACTTGATATATTTTCCTTACATCTTCAATTAAGTTCTTAAATATCTCGTAGTATTCATCAATACTTAAGCTAACTTCCTTAAGTAGTGGTGCTTTCTCCCCCCGCTTCCCGATAAATTCCATGACTAGAATATTCTCAAATTGAGTAATGGGTTCCGGTACTGATGCCCCTGCCTGATGCATGAGTACGTAGTTCCTGAATTCCTTTCGAGCCCACAGGGACATTAACTTTCTTGTGGACTTAGGGATTTTGTTCTCGAATCGAGGGTCACCTCTTAGGTACTTAATAAGTCCTTTCCTGAACTCCACTGTTGACGTCAAGTATATCTTGACTGCTATGTCATTACCCTTGAAGTCAGTTCCCCAGTAAACTCTTGCTTCTTTGCCAGCGCTCACAACACCTTTAAGTTCGAATATATACTTCCTCCTTATGAGGTTGAGGATTGCTTTTACCGTAGCTGTATCAAATACTTCCTCAACAGTCTCAAAGAGATCCTTATCAACTAACCTTCTCTCCTTTCCTGTGATCCTGTAGTATTCGTCAAGAATTTTATCTATGTCCCTGCTTCCACCAGCTATTAGAACTCACCCTTTTCAAATTCAAGAAGCTTCGGGTCCAAATAACCCTGCTCGACTAGTTTCTTCTTCTCCTCCCTGCTGTATCTGTATAGTACATCTCCTCTATCGTCTCTGAACTCCCATACCCCAACTAATACGATGTCCTTAGGATTAATCCACATTCTCCTCCTTAACTTGCCGGGAATCCTAGTCATTCTGGACTTCCCGTCCATGCAAAACACCTTAACGTAGTTGGCTCCTATTATTTCCGTTACAACACATATAACCTGTCCTTCCTCAGTAGGTAGGAGTAATTCTGTACTTTCTTCCTCTCTCCTTTTCTTCTTTTTCCCCATCTACTGGCATCACCTTCATATCATTAGGTACGTCCTTCCCTTATAAATCAATACCTTAACTCTGGAGCCTGGTTTGAATAGTTTAGGTGCTG
>JAGGUC010000104.1 GCA_021158735.1 Desulfurococcales archaeon
CCTGGAAAATTAATATTTTTAATAGCATGATTAGGGGGGTGGGTAGTGGGGGGATAAACTTATAAGCTACAGACCCCCCTATTTAAGGGGGTTGGGGGTAATGACGCAGGCAGCACGCACGATAGGAATGGTGACGCCTTATACGGAATACAGAGTATACGGAAGGCATGTATACGGTAGCCTCTATGGTTGCGACCCCGAACTTCTTTCTAGCCCTGACTACCTGAAGAAGGTAATTATTGGTGCAGCTAAGGTGGGGAGAATGACACTACTTGATGTTAAGTACTGGCATATTTACCCAGGTGTTAGTTTAGTGGCAATAATATTGGAGTCACACATAACGATCCACACATGGCCTGAGCACGAGTTCGCTACAGTTGATGTTTATTCTTGCGGGAAAGGCACAGACCCTGAAGTTGCCTTTAAATACATTGCCAAGGCGCTTAAGGCATGTAGGTACGAGTACGAGATTAGCGATAGGTCACTGACAAAATAATAAATTACATTAACTTACCTGACTTCAAGTCTCTACGACAATACTTCGAGTTTACCTGTAAATGTTTTCTTAAGTAGCTAGATCTTAATACTGAACTTACGTACGGTGTGGAATTGTTAACATAAAATGTAAAACCATTCGCTAAATACCAGATTTAGGTGCGGCTTTGGCTTCAATATCAATTGTAGGAGGGGGTGTGGCAGGTCTCTTAGTTGCCCGTGAATTAGCTAAGCACGGGTACAATGTCGAGTTGTTTGAAGAGCATAGAGCCTTCGGTGTGCCGAGGCACTGCACTGGCTTAGTGAGCGAGTTTACATTTAGAGCGCTGGGCCAGCCAGCGTATGAGAGCAGAGTAATGAGGTTCAATTCATACATTATTGCTTCATGTGACTTGAACAGAGATATAGAGTTGTTACTTAATGAGCACGTTTACTTGCTTGACAGGGTGCGGCTCGAGAAGCTGATTAGTGTTGAAGCACAGTGCTCTGGCGCAACACTAAAGCTAGGTACGTACGTCAGAAATGTAATGAGTTCAGGTAAGGTCGAGGTTCTCAGGGAAAGTAAGAAAAAATATGATTATGTAGTACTTGCTGAAGGAGCTGTAAGGAAGTTCGCCAGAGACCTGGGTTTATGTCCGAGGAAATTAAGTTCCTTAAAGGGGCTCCAGGCTATTGCTATGATCAAGAAGGTAAAACTGGATAGGCCGCTGATCATTACATGCAACAATATATGCAGGGACTTTTTTGCTTGGGTCGTTCCTTACAGTGATGAAGGTAACTATATAGTTGGTGTAGCATCTGCGCAGGATGTTTACTCATCATTCACTAAATTGCTGAAGCTTATCAGCAAGCATTATGGGTCGGAGGTAGTTATTGTTAAACACTTTGGCGGACTCATACCTGTCAGCAAGCCATGCGCGCTGGCTAGAGGTAATGTAGTAGGGGTAGGGGATTCCATATCATTGGTTAAGCCAGTAAGTGGAGGCGGAATCTACCCTATAGTCCTCGAGGTTAAGGCGTTAGTCAATGCATTTAGGAATGATTTCATCGATAAGAAGCGGTATTACTGTGAACTAAGTAAGTTACGTAGGCTAGTTACGTTTCAGCGGGTCCTCAAGAAGCTCTTAACGTACTTCGGAGGTTATGAAGGAGTAATTAATGTACTGCTTAGTTTAGGCATAAGAAAAATAGTTGTTGGAGACTATGATAGTCTGGAATTAAATCTAGCTGAAACAGTCAGACACTTGATCTTTTCGACTTAATAGTAGTTAGGTATTCCTGCAATACCTTAATGTTCCACTCATGGCTACTTCTCCTACGCTTATCTATAGGTACCCCCAGCTTTCTTGCCTCCTCAACAGATAGCCCTACAGCCCTCAACTCACCCAAGCTGAATCCCCTACCACTTCTTAACCCAGTAACAGTACCCCTAGCCTGCATCAACCTAGGTTTCTTGACTAGGGCTGCAGGCGCCTCATCAGCCATTTCCAACACCTTGAACAACTAGGCAGCTCCACCTTAATAATTTTATGAAGCCCGCAGTGAATACGGATAAATAAGTTTACCTTGAATCATATTAGGGAGATAATAAAATGATTGGTAAGCCCATACATTTAAAAATCAAGCCTGAAGATGTGGCTAAGCGCGTTATAGTGGCTGGTGACCCCGCACGAGTCGAGCAGGTGAGTGGGCTCCTAGAAAAAGCACGACTAATTAATAAGAATAGAGGCTTCATAACATACACTGGCGAGTATAAGGGCGTACCCATTACCGTCGCTACGCATGGTGTTGGCTTTCCATCAGCAGGTATAGTATTTGAGGAGCTAGCCATGGTTGGTGCTAAAGCTATTGTTAGGTTAGGGTCGTGTGGCGCGTTAGTGAAGGGCTTCAAGACAGGTGATTTAATTATTCCCACGGGCTGCGCCTACTATCCTGGGGGTGCCTACTACCAGTACTTAGGGGAGTATGTGTGTACGGCTACGTCTCCCGACTATGAAATGCTTAAGAGCCTTGTTGAGTCAGCACATAGTCTAGGTGTGAGGTACTCATTGGGGCCAGTAATAAGTAGTGATGCTTTCTATGCAGAAGATCCTGAGTTCGCGAAGAGGTGGGGTTCAAGGGGGATACTGGCTGTTGAAATGGAGTGTGCAGGACTATTCATGTTTGGACTAATGCGGAAAGTAAAGACTGCAGCGGTACTGCTTGTGAGCGACTCACTAGTCGAGGACCTAGGATTTGCCAGTGCTGAGAAGCTCAGGGAGTATGCACTGAAGGCAGCTGAAGTAACTTTAGAGGCACTAATAAAAACACAGGTTTAGAGGTTTTTACACTCTTAACTTTCCGTGTACACTACAGCATTACACATTTACTTTCATATTGCCTAATAGCACACCTCTTAAGCTAGGAAAATAATATATGGTATTACTGCCTGATTAGTTAGTAGTAGAGTGAAAGTATGCAAGATATCAATGAGATAATAGAAAGTGAGGTTAAGAGACCATCAGTATTTATAGATGAGTCAAAGCTCTACCCAGAGTACGTTCCAGATAAGTTACCGCACAGAGAAGAACAGATACGTCAGCTTACTAGGCTGTTTAAATCAATAATACTCCGTCCTGGCACAGTGAGTGTTAGGACGTTACTAGTGGGTCCTATAGGTTCAGGAAAGACTGTAACTTCAATAGTGTTTGGAACGAACTTCTCCAGACTTGCAGAAAGAAAAGGTGTCAACATAAGGTATGTCCACGTAAACTGCTCGAAATCAAAGAACCCGGCCACTATCTTTAGAGAAATTAAAAATCAGTTAGGACTTAACCTCCCTGATAGAGGGCTCTCAGCTACTGAGTTAGGTAGTGCATTGCTTAAGTTGCTTGACATGGAGGATCTATACCTTCTGGTAGCCTTAGATGAATTTGACTACTTTTTGAGGGTTTCAAAACCTGATGACAGATACATGATCGTTAGATTTTACGATGTTTTCAAAACTGGTGTAAAGAGGCTTAACTTTATTTACATAACAAGAGGGACGCCGACATACATTAGTAGCTTAGTTGATGACATAACGGGTAGTTACCTAATGAAGAACATAGTAATGTTCAATCCCTACAAGTCAAAGGAAATATTTGATATACTAAAAACTAGAGCTGAGATAGCCTTTTATCCCGGTGTAATTAGTGATGACGTGCTCGACTACATAGCTAATTTAGTCGGTACAGATAATGGCGGGGACGGAAACGCGCGCAAAGCCCTAGCTGTACTGCACGCTGCTGGTAAGTTAGCTGATAAAGAGATGTTGGAGGGTAGAGCAACCAGAGTAACCATAGACCATGTAAGAGCAGTGTTTTCACGGGAGTATCCATCACTGATTAACCTAATTGATACCCTCCATTACCTACCTCTGCATGAGCTTCTAGTACTTAAGGCGATAGCACTTGCAATACTAAGGACGGGTGAGGACTACGTGCCAATGGGTGTAATAGAGGGGGTTTACAGGCGTCTGTGCTCAGAAATAGGTGAGGAGGCTAGGGGACACACGAAAGTATATACCTACGTAATGGACTTAAGGCACAGGGGGATCATAATAACAAGGTCAAACATTAAGGGTAGGAGAGGGAGGAGTACATACGTAAGCTTCGGTGCAATACCACTAAATGAACTAATAAGGAAGCTGGATCACATAATAAGTAGCAAGAGGCTAATACAGTGAGCAGTATAGGGATTGAGGAGATATTCTCGAGTAAGGGAAGGGTTAAGATACTTAAGCTGATAATCGAGTACGGCGAGATAAACATCACACAGCTGATTAAGGAGGCAGGGCTGAATCACAAGGTTGTGTCAAAACACCTAGAATACCTGAAGAATGCAGGCCTAGTCGAAGAAGTGAAATTCAACAGAATGCGAATATACAGGCCAAACTGGATCAACCCTAAGGTTAGGTACATAGAGGAGCTACTCAGAAATCTCTGAATCCCTGGCTAGAGTAGTGGGCAAAAGCACTTACTTCTTAAAGAAGGCCTCCAGCCCAGGACCTTCCTTCTTCTTTTTCCTCCTAGCCTTCTTAGTTTTAGGTGTCTCTGCCTCAGTCTTCACGGCTTCTGCTTCAGGAGACTCCTTCCTGATCTCTTCTCTAGCTTCTCTAGCTATCTGCTCTCTGATCTTCTTAGACAACTCAATAATTCTGCTGCTATTTCGCGGGCTTAAGTATTTGATCATTGAGTCAGAGAGGTTTAATCCAACAGCTAGTGAGGCTGCATATTCCGGGTTGCTCTCAAATATAGTTACTAAGTACGGTATAACGTCTGACTTAGCAAGTCTCTTCGAAATACGTAAGTGCCGTGCAATTACAGCTGCTAGATCTTCTCTGATCTGCCTCACTTCCTTAGTTCTAGCCATTATTAGGATTTTTTGTGGGAACGAGTACTTAACCCACCTATATTTGCTTTTTACGTCGGTTCGTACAGCTAGAGACACTCCAGCTGTCATGAGCTCCATAGCATATGCAAGGAGGTCCCACGATCCTGTCCTAACTATTCTGCCAATGTAGACATCCGCCCTTGACAGTGCATCGTAGGCTCTCCAAAGGTCTTCAGGATTACTTACCTGCTTAGGCAAGTTCTCATTGATCCACTGAATTAGCTCGTCAGGACTAAGGTCAGTCTGTGAAGCAGCTAGCTTAGCCTGCCATGCGTACTTAGAGATGAAGATCTTTCTAACAAC
>JAGGUC010000141.1 GCA_021158735.1 Desulfurococcales archaeon
ACCTCTTCAAGCACTTTCTTTAGATCTACCTCTTCAAGGGATTTGAATTCGAAGTCCTCAATAATCCACTTAAGCCTCCTTTCTAAGCCTTTCAACAACCTGTCATCATCTACTAAGACTATAGATAGTCCCTTACTGATCCCGCCTAGGTAGAGTCTCGACGTTCTGCCACTTGCCTGGATATAGGTTGGTGCATCTGGTATCAGAACATAAAGCTCTCCATTCTCCTCAACAACAGCTACCTCAGGGTTCTCCTTAATCCTCTTAAGTACCTCGTCCCTGCTAACAAGGTCTCTTAATAAGTTCAGTGCATCAATAAACTCGTGCTCGAACGCGGTTTCAGGTTCTCTCTCCCCTCTGAGTACCTCGTCAATCCTCTGAAGTGCGAATCCCCCCAGCTTTCGCAGAGCCCGCCTGATCCTGGCTACGTGCCGGTCAATTCTTTTTTTAAGCTCTTCATCCTCTACAGCGCTTCTAATAAGTGGCAGGAGTCTTAGGGCATCCTGAGGTTTTATTTCCTTAAGCCTAAGACTCACCTTATGCCTCGGAACGCCAATGAATATAGCGTACCTTATGACTTCAGGTAAGTCGATTCCTCTGACAAGTACCCCGTAGTACGTAGCTACACCAGTAAGTACGCGTAGCTCACCAGCTATGAAAGCATCTATTGCTTGAATATTCCTGCTATGTATGGCCTCAGCCGAAACTCCTGCCTTTCTTAATTCCTTAGCAACCTCCTCGGCATATTCTCTACCTGCATCCACAGGAACGTATACTAGTCCGCCACTACCTAGTTTTTTGACTAATTTTACGACCTCCTGAAGCCTGTCCTTTTCAGGCTTCAGGTAGCAGTCAACGATATTTCTGATAAACTCAGGTCTTGCCCCTATCTCAAAGCCCATTAACTCTCTGAAGAGCTTGACCCGCGTACCCCTAGGGTTCCCTGTAGCTGACGCTATTACGACTATCTTACCTAGCTTCTTCCTCTTCTTTTCAAGCATTTCCTCTAACTTAAGTATCTTACTCAGTAGTTCTGGGTTTCCTCCTCTGTATGCGAGCTCCCTCTTCAATCTAATTATCTTAAGTCCTGTCTCTATGTCGTCATCGTTGAAGCCGGCCATGTACAGTATGTAGTTAATGGCTTTCGACCCACGTAAGACGGCATCGACATCATCGACGAAGATCAGCTTGAAATTATGTTTAACTATTCTATCAGCATTTCTCAGTAAGTAATTAGAAGTAGTAACCAGGATGTCGAAGCCGTCAGGGTCGTTTAATTGTGCTTCACGTGCCTCCTTCTCCTTCTTCTTCAGCCTTGAATGGATAACTAATGCTTTAATTATTACTCCCGCCCTAACCGACATCTCCTCTATTCTCTTTTCTAGCTGGATGGCTAGGGTTGTGGTCGGCACTATAATGTACGTTTTGTGGCCTTTTATTGCTAAGTACAGCGCGACAGCTATACCGAAGGTGGTCTTACCTATGCCCGTAGGTGCTATCATGGCGAAGGAGGCTTCCTTTGCGATTCTCTTCAACCATAGCTTCTGAATGCTCCATGGCTCATTACCAACACATTTCTTAAAGAAATCAACCATTTCTTCATACTTTTTCTTAATAAGGTAGAGCAGTCGAAAAGCTTTCAGCCTCCCTGCTTTTCTCAACTCGCTATAGATACTTTCAGCAGACTTATCTTTAGGCAACGTTCTCAAGCATGATGTGCAGGGGACACCAAATTTAAGTCTTGTGTCGCTTATGAAGCCACCGCAGTTTGGGCACGCTCTGCCATATATAAGTAGGTCAGCCTCTCTAACTTCGCTCTTAAGCGGCATAGCAGACCTCAAGCTTAATGAGTTTATTAGCAATTAAAAATCCTTGCTTCGCTAATAAAGCTTTATCTAGATCTTTACATAACCCCGTAATACTACTTGTATATCAGCACTTCAGCGCCTATTGCCTGCCCTGGTAGGTTTCTATTAAATACGCCTATAACGACGTTGTTTCTACCTCTCGCATGAACCCTCACTATCTTGCCATGGTACGTATTTCCGTACGGGTCTTTAACCAATAATTTAGCACCAATTAGATTATCCACCTTTTTCAATGAGGCACTTATAACCTTAATTAGTACCTGTCTTGGATACTGTATATTACTTCCCCTGCGGTAGCCCAATACAATGCCGACGCCTGCTTTATTTCCCGACATCCTCACACCTCATGCACTCTTCACTTAGATTTATATACTAGCTTTTTAGCTTTACCACCGAGATTTTTATGTCGAGGTTGAGGACCATTTATTAGTTAATTTAGATTCACATATACTTGAGTAGTGAGCAATGAAGTTCGTAGTAGATGCTATGCTCGGTGACGTAGCTCGATGGTTAAGGATGTTAGGTTACGATACGCTATATTCTAAGAACTATGAAGATTGGGAAATACTAAAAATAGCTTCTAAAGATGACAGGATAATAGTTACTAGGGATTTAGGGCTTTTTAGGCGGGCACGTAAGAGAGGGCTTAAGGCAGTGTATGTCGAGCCTTCAGACATCTCCGACATGCTGGCTGATATAGCTAGGAGGACAGGAGCGGACTTAAGCTTTAAGCCAAATAAAACCAGGTGTCCCTACTGCAATACAGAGCTGGAAATAATAACTAAAGCTGAGGCACTATCGTTCGTCCCACCCTCCGTTGGGGCCAGATACAGCAAGTTCTGGAAGTGCCCTAAGTGCGGTAAGGTATTTTGGCAGGGCAATCATTGGAGGACAATTAATAATATTTTAGAGTTAGCTAAAATGAAAGTAGGCAGGTAGCTTAAAATGGTGAATCAAAATAAGCTGAAGTACATCAAACCGGAGGAACTGACCTTACCTGACGGTGTTTTCCTCGTCAAGCTAGCTAGGAAAGCTGTTGCGGAGTACCTAAGTAAGGGAAGAATAATAAAACCGCCAGATGACACACCCAGCACGTTGCTTAAATACGGAATGACATTCACTACAATACTCAAAGTTACTGGTGTTGGGAGAGAGTTAAGAGGTTGTATAGGCTATCTGGAACCTACTAAACCATTGGCGGTGAATGTGATAAACTCAGCTATAGCTGCCGCCACACAGGACCCGAGATTCCCTCCTATGGAGCTACATGAGTTGAAGCATGTAATATTTGAGGTATCGGTGCTGTCGCGGTCTAGGGTAGTGGAGGTGGACAATCGCTGGAGAGCTACTGATGAGGTCACTATAGGTGTGAACGGGCTGATAGTTGAGTATGGTATTTATAAAGGCCTTCTCCTTCCTGAAGTTCCCGTAGAGTATTGCTGGGACTCAGAAACTTTTCTATCTGAAACATGTCTTAAAGCTGGTATGCCGCCTGATTGCTGGTTGAGCAAACAAGTAAGGATTATGAAGTTTGCTGCAAAGACCTTCAAGGAGGTCGAGCCGGGCGGCAGTGTTGTTATCAGGAACCTAGTTGAGGAATATAATGAGCGGTGTAAGTCCTTTTAAGGATTTATGTTTTGATCGTTGTGGAGGGGGTTATTGGTCAGAGTTAAACTCATTTCTTGGTCGAACGGTGGAGTTGAGGACCCAAGGAGATTGGTGGTTCTGGCAGTAAAAACCTCGGCAGGGAGCTTGAGGAAGAGGAGTGCCACATACTACCTAAAGGGGTATTCTGAAGAAGGTGTTAGCAAATGGCTCAAGGACGCAGTAAAATTTCCTTCAGTGCTTGAACACATAGTATTTACTTTTCTTATAAAGGAAATAAGTAGAGTTACTTCCCACCAGCTAGTTAGACATAGAATAGCTTCATATACTCAGGAGTCACAGAGGTACTCAGTAATAAGTAAGAAATATGTCGTACCTAAGTCGATCATGCTTAAGGGTTATGAAGACAGGTTCCACAGTATTGTTGAGGAGTCCTTCAAGCTGTATGTAGAGATGGTGAAGTCGGGTGTCCCCCCGGAAGATGCTAGGTATGTCTTGCCTCAGGCAGTATCAACCAACATATTGATGACTGTTAATCTGAGAGAGCTGTTGCACATAGCGTGTTTGAGACTAAGTAGTAAGGCGCAATGGGAGATAAGAGAGCTTGTGAACTTAATGATTGATGAGGTTGCTCGGATAATACCTGAGATTAGGGACTTAATCAAATTATTCTGTCATGAGGTGAGTTAAATGATATTGTCTGACTTTGACTTAAGAGCCTACTTGAATAGCGGTAGATTAAGGATAGAACCTTTTTCTGAGGACATAATAAGGGAGAATGGCGCTGACCTTAGGTTAGGCAGGAAGTTCTGCAAGCTCATTGAGTCAAGGAAGGTACTGGACCTAACTAAGTGCGAGTCTAGGGAAGATATCGGGCAGAGGTACTCCTGCGAAGAGTCTGATGTCATTTTACTAGAGCCTAACAGCAGGTACCTAATGCATACTCTAGAATACGTATCGTTGCCGCCAGAACTCATGGGGTTTGTTGAGATAAGATCCACATTTGCTAGGTTAGGACTGCTCATACCGCCAACAATTATTGATGGTGGGTTTGAGGGTCAGATAACAATAGAGTTACTTTCCA
>JAGGUC010000001.1 GCA_021158735.1 Desulfurococcales archaeon
ATATGGTTACCTCGTCAAGAGTAAGTAGGGGTTCAATAGCTGTTGTCGGTGACGAGCTCTTCGTGCTGGGCTTCAGAATTGCTGGCGCACGTAAGTACTTCATAGTTGATGTTTCAGCTCCTGAGGATTTATTGAGAAATGAGCTTGCACGAATTTTTAATTCTATCTACAATGATCCTGAAGTCAATTTAGTTATAGTTCATGATTCACTAAAAAATATTGTTGACAAGATCAGGAAGGCACTGACGCACCCTCTAGTTATTTACGTACCTGATATTAAGACAGCGTCAAAGATGGATATAAAGGAGTTTTACTCCTCCTTAATTAGGCGTTACTTGGGTATTTCTTTAGAGTTAGGGTGATAGATGTGATAGTGGGTAAAATAAAGAGGATATCCGGCCCTCTCGTTGTCGCCGAGGGCATGAGGGGATCCATGGTCTACGAAGTAGTGTATGTTGGCGAGGAGAGACTCATAGGTGAGATCATAGGTACGCAGGGTGATAACGCATTCATCCAGGTATATGAGGATACTTCTGGGCTCAGGGTCGGGGAGCCTGTTGAGGGGACAGGTTCCCTGCTCTCAGCTGAGCTGGGGCCGGGTATAGTTGGTAAGGTTTATGATGGTTTACAGAGGCCTTTATCCGTCATAGGTGAGCTGATAGGTCCCTTCGTTAGGAGGGGTGTGAAGCTCCCAGCGCTTCCTAGGGATATTAAGTGGGCCTTCACCAAAAACAAGGACTTAAAAGTAGGTGATAAGGTAGGTCCTGGAGACGTACTAGGTGTTGTTAAGGAGACCCCACTCCTAGATCATCTGATAATGGTTCCGCCCGGCGTTCACGGAGAATTAAAGGAGCTAGTTGGCGATGGCGACTACACTATTGAGGACATGATCGCTGTGGTCGAGTCTGAAGGTAAGAAAGTCGAGCTGAGAATGCTTCAGAAGTGGCCTGTTAGGAAGCCGAGACCCTATACTAGGCGGCTTGAGCCTACAGAACCGCTAATTACGGGTCAGAGAGTCCTCGACATGATATTCCCTATTGCGAGGGGTGGTAAAGCAGCTGTTCCCGGAGGCTTCGGCAGCGGGAAGACCGTTTTATTGCAGACCCTGACTAAGTGGGCTAGGACTAGGCTTAACATTTACGTGGGTTGTGGCGAGAGGGGGAATGAAATGGCTGATGCCCTCCACAGCTTCTTAAGGTTGAAGGACCCGGCATCAGGTAGGCCACTTGCCGAGAAGGCTGTTTTCATAGCTAATACCTCTAACATGCCTGTGGCGGCTAGGGAGACAAGTGTGTTCTTAGGTGTCACGATCGGTGAGTACTTCAGGGACATGGGCTATGATGTCCTAATGGTTGCTGACTCTACGTCACGTTGGGCTGAAGCTATGAGGGAGATAAGTGCCCGGTTGGAGGAAATGCCTGGTGAGGAGGGTTTCCCAGCCTACTTAGGCTCTAGGTTGGCTGAGTTTTACGAGAGGTCTGGTAGGGTGGACTGCTTAGGTAGGCCTAAGAGGGCTGGGTCTCTGACCATAATAGGTGCTGTATCACCTCCAGGTGCTGACTTCAGTGAGCCCGTAACGCAGAACACCCTAAGGTATATAGGGACTTTGATAGCTCTGGATGTAGCGCTAGCTAACAGGAGGCACTTCCCTGCCGTCAGCTGGCTACTCAGCTACTCACGCTATGTAGAGACTATTGAGAGATCCTGGAGAAAGAAGTTCCCGCAGTGGAAGGAGTTGAGGAACCGTGCCCTAAATATACTGCAGAGAGAGTCGGAGTTGATGGAGATTGTGAGGCTCGTGGGTCCTGACGCTCTGCCAGATGCTGACAAGCTACTTCTTGACGTAGCGAAGATTATCAGGGAGGACTTCCTACAGCAGAACGCGTTTCACCCGGTAGACAGCTACTGCCCACCTGAAAAAACAGTGCTGATGCTCGATGTGATAATAAGGTTCTACAACCACGCATCCAAGGCCCTCTCAGATGGTGTGCCGCTCAGCAAAATAAGGGCCCTTCCTGTTAAGGTTAAGATCGCACGGATGAAGGAGGTGCCGCATAGAGAATTCAGTAAAGTATATGAGGAGCTCGTGGAGGAGATTAAGTCATCTACTGAGTCATTGGTGAGGGGTGGTTAGGGTGGAGGAGCTCTACGTCAAGGAGGTTAGGAGAGCCCTCAGTGCTAAAGGCTCACTACTGTTTGTTGAGACCATCCCTGGAATCAAGTATAATGAAGTTGTTGAGATTACGTTAGAGACAGGTGAGGTGAGGCTTGGGCAGGTCATAGATGTTTCTAAGGAGTTCGCTGTTCTTCAGGTGTTTGGAGGTGTGAGTGAGGTCAACATTAAGCACGCTAGGGTGAGGTTTAAAGGTGAGACCCTCAAGATCCCTGTATCGCTCGACATGCTGGGGAGGATATTTGATGGATTAGGTAGGCCTATAGATAGGGGACCGCCTATTGTCCCTGAGGATTATGCTGACATTAATAGCTCACCGATTAACCCTGCAGCGAGAGATCCTCCGACTGAGTTTATCGAGACAGGTGTTTCAGCTATTGACGGTCTCTTCTCGGTTATTAGGGGGCAGAAACTCCCTATATTCAGTGGGGCCGGACTCCCTCACAATAGAATAGCTGCGCAGGTCGTGAGGCAGGCGAGGGTTAGAGGTAAGGAAGAGAGATTCGCTGTAGTGTTCGCAGCCATAGGAGTTACTTACGAGGAGGCTTACTTCTTCATAGAAAACCTTAAGGAAGCAGGTAATATTGAAAACATTATTGCTTTCATTAACACCGCAGCTTCACCAGTAATCGAGAGAATAGCTGTTCCTAGAGTTGCTTTAACCGCTGCTGAGTTCTTAGCGTGGAAGCACGGTATGCATGTCCTGGTAGTGCTGACTGACATGACTAACTACTGTGAGGCGCTCAGAGAACTCAGCGCCGCTAGGGAAGAGGTTCCCGGAAGGCGTGGGTATCCGGGGTATATGTACACCGACCTGGCGACAATCTATGAGAGAGCTGGCAGGATCACGGGAATGAAGGGTTCAGTAACTCAAATGCCTATACTCACGATGCCTAATGACGACATAACGCACCCTATACCTGACCTCACAGGTTACATTACTGAGG
>JAGGUC010000092.1 GCA_021158735.1 Desulfurococcales archaeon
CTCATGTATTGAGTATGTGCATGGGGTAGTATATGGGTCTTGAAGCGCTTCAGCCGATACTAAATTGGTTTACTAATGTCAGTAGCGGCGGGATTGCTTCGTGGCTGGCAATAGCTGGAATTGTAATTATAGCAGCTGTTGCGCTGGGCTACGTTGTCTACGGCTTAATGAAGTTTGCGAAACTAGTAATTAATATGAAGGTTAAGGAGTTCTCATTGCTTCTTTTAGCAGTGGGTGCAGTATTCGTAGGGCTGGCAATACTACTACCTTAAAAAGAATTTTTACCAGAATATATTGCTTCACCACCCAAGTAATCTTCTATTCTTAGTAATTCATTATATTTAGCAGTTCTTTCTGACCTGGCAGGAGCACCCGTCTTTATTAAGCCTGTTTCAAAGCCAACCGCTATATGTGCGATCGTGACGTCTTCGCTATCACCGCTTCTGTGACTTACTATTGCTTTACGCCTGCTTTTAAGCAATACATTGATGCTGTCCTCAGCTTCAGTGAAAGTCCCGACCTGATTTACCTTAATGATAGCGCCATCTATAACATCATTAGCGATCAGGTCTTTAATTCTGGAACTGGATGTCACTGTTAAGTCATCACCTATTACCAGTACCGTACCCTTAGCGTTATCTTTAAGAAGCTTAAAGTATTGAGGATGGTCTTCCGAAAACGGGTCCTCTATCAATTTCACGGGATACTCATTAAATATTTCTGCGTAGTAATCTACGAGTTCTGCAGGTCTGAATTTCTTGTCGTCAATGGCATACTCTCCTCTATCTGTGTCGTAGAAGTGAGATGCTGCAGCATCCAGTGCGAAGTAAATGTCAGAACCAGGCTCATAGCCAGCTGAGGTGGCAGCCTTATATAGCATCTGGAGTGCGTCTCTAGTTGTGGTTATTGGAGGAGCGAACCCGCCTTCATCTCCAACGTTTATGGCGGCGACCCCGTAGGTAGACTTAAGTAATTTCTTCAGTGACTTATACACCTCAACAGATATCCTTACGGCATCCTTGAATGTATCGGCTCCAACTGGTGCTATCATGAATTCTTGAATGCTTAACTTATTTCCTGCGTGGGCGCCTCCATTTATCACATTCATTAAAGGAACAGGTAAGGTTCTTGCCCTACTACCGCCTAGGAATTGGAACAGGGGTAATCCCGCGGTGTCAGCAGCGGCATTGATTACAGCTAGGGATGTGGCAGTGCACGCGTTACCGCCCAATTTTGCCTTATTTTGTGTGCCATCTAATTCTATTATCCTTCTATCAACTTCACGGTACTTAAAAGAGTTCATACCTACGATCGCGGGTGCAATGTATTTATTTACGGCATCTACTGCCTTACTGACCCCCCTCCCATTATAACTAGGGTCACTGTCGCGCAGATCTACTGCCTCATACCGGCCTCTTGATGCACCCGCAGGAGCTATTGCACGTCCAACTCCTCCAGCCTCTGTAATTACCGTAACCTCTACTGTTGGGTCAGCTCGGGAGTCAAGTACTTGAATTGCCCTGACATACCTTATAGTGAACTCATCAAGTTCATTCATTTGGATCACCCTAAGCTTGTTAATGTATTAGGTAAGCAGGGTAAATAAGAGTAATGCATTGAGTATGTACAGTATTTAGTAGTACTTATGTAAAGTTAGTGCTGAATCCGGACTAATTATGACCACACGATATTACTGCTGGTATTGGGTATAGGCTTTTTAAGTTTAGTGTGGTCAGAGACTTTTATTGCGGTGTGGTGTATGGTTATTACCATAGATCAGATTGAAAAATACTTGGGGCAAAACGCAAAGGACGAATACGGTAGAGTTATAGGTAAGCTATTAACAGCTTACACTCAAGTTACTGGTGATGTTGAATCCGTAGATGTAGCGGTTAGTGAAACAATGTTTGAGAAGATAGATGCGAGTAGAATAAAGCTTACACCTGATGGTGTTGTCGTTGTTCCTAACTGGAAGGTAAGGGCTCTTGATGTTGAGAATAGGTTGGACAGGGTGAGGAGAAGGATAAGGTCTATTGAGGAATTATATAGGAAGGGGATGATACCTACACACGCGTACGAAGAAATGAAGAAGAGCTTAGAAGCTCAGTTTAGGGTGCTGAAGGATGAAGTAAGGAAGGTTAAGGAGCTCCTTAGGAGGAAGATAAATGACTTGGAAGACCAGATAATACGCTTAGAGAAGGATATGGCTAACTTAATGATGCTGTACATGAGCAATGAAGTAGGTGAGTCAGCCTACAAGACAGCTATGGAGTTTCTTAGGTCAGCTAAGGGTAGGCACGCTGATGAGAAAAAGGATGTAGAGAGGCATATTGAGAGGATAACTAAGCTGGAGTCTGAGGCATCTGAGGCAAGGTTGATTGAGGAGACGGAGAAGAAAGTTCAAGCAGACCAGGTTACTCAGCAGAGTAGCCCTATTCAGGTACAGATAATAGAGACTTAGGCGGGGTAGATCGAGCAGTTAAGGGTGGGGCTGTTGCCGCCGGTACTTGCAGGTGAATCGCGAGGTGGTTTTTCCTGGTTTCTTAGGATATTCGGCATTGGTGGTAGGAGAAAGCTAAGTAGGAGTAGGGCCATAGTTACTCTGATAGCACAGCTGGAGGCAGCTATTGAGGAGATAAAGAATAGCTTAATGAAGTTGAAGAATAGGTATAATAAGCTGATGAAGAGCGCGATTAACGCCTACATTAAGGGGGAGAGAGATCGTGCACTTATTTACGCTAATGAAATGCTGGAGGTAAGGAAGATACTGAAGAAGTTAACAGTGTCAGAAATGGCGTTGGTGCAGGTTAAGCTCAGGTTGGAGACCATCGAAGACGTATCCAGCATGACCTCAGTTATGGCTGAAGCTACTACGCTCTTAGGCATGACTAAGGACTACATAAGGGATGCCATGCCCAGTCTGGCGTACAGTATTGAGTCAATACTCAGTGAAGCTAGGAGCGTTATAGCAGAGACTACTGGAACCGAGGGGCCTGAGCCCTCATCAGTGATTCACTACTCCCCAGAGGCAGTTAAGTTCCTTAAGGAACTAGAGAGTATGGCTGAGGAGCGGGTATCTAAGCAACTCCCAGAGCCACCTATATCCTTAATAAGGTCTCCTAAGCCGAGTGCTGTAACCGTGAAGGGAATTACTTTGCCAGCTCACACAATGCAATCCCGTAGAAAAACAATACGTCCTAGTGTGAGAGCCAGGAGTGTGCATAAGGAGGACTTAGAGAGTAAAGTATTAGAGTACATAGTCATGCATGGGGGATTTATAGACATCAGTGACGCGGCTAAGGCTTTAGGGGTGGCTAAGGAGGATGTAATGGATGCATTGAACAGACTAAAGGACATGAATAAAATAACGTTCTAAGAGGCGACCCCTAGGGGAGGGGGATGAGCAACTCTCTCGAGTACCTAGAAGGAGTTGCTAGGCACTATGCCATTCAGGCAGTAAGACATGATAGGGAAGGCAATTTCGGCGAAGCCATTAAGAACTATAGGAATGCTGTAAAAATATTGAAGAAAATAATTCAGCTGTATCCTGACAACGGTCTGGTCGCGGTGTACAAGGAATGGATAAAACATTACGAGAAGAGGATAGCGGATCTAGAGAACTTAAGGAATTCAATGTTACCTGTTCATGGGGAATCCACGACTGAGGCCTCAATAGACGACCTGGTGGTTAAGGAGAAGCCGGAGGTTACGTTTAATGATATAGCTGATTTGGAGCAGGCTAAGGAGGCAATTAAGGAAGCAATATTATATCCTACGAGGAGACCTGACTTATTTCCACTCGGGTGGCCTAGGGGTATCCTGCTATTCGGTCCTCCAGGTTGCGGCAAGACACTGCTTGCTGCTGCAGTAGCCAATGAAATAGATAGTGTATTTATTCAAGTTGACGCTGCGAGCATAATGTCTAAGTGGCTAGGTGAGGCAGAGAAGAAAGTCGCGCTGATATTTAAGAAAGCACGTGAATACTCAAGCTCTGGTAAGCCAGTAATAATATTCATAGATGAAGTTGACTCACTGCTTGGTACGTATGCTAGTGAAATAGGAGGAGAGGTGAGGGTTAGGAATCAATTCCTCAAAGAAATGGATGGACTTCCTGATAAAAGCAAAAAGCACTTCATATACGTCATAGCAGCGACAAATAAGCCGTGGAAACTGGATGAGCCATTCATTAGGCGCTTTCAGAAAAGAATATATGTCCCACTACCTGATAAGAGGGCACGCATACAGTTACTGGAGCTGTATACTAAGAAACTTAGGTTATTGCCTGACTTGGACCTCAGCAAACTGGCAGAAGTTCTAGAAGGCTATACGGGAAGCGATATTAAGGACATTGTCATGGCGGCGCATTTAAGGACTGTTAAGGAATTATTTGAGAAAAACCGTGGTGTAGGTGAAGCTAGGGCTATTACATGGGACGACTTCATGCATGTGCTTAGGGTCAGGAAACCTAGTGTCAGTGAGGATTTAGTCAGAGTTTACGACAGCTGGTACAGTAAGTTTAAGGCGATATAGATATAATCGATTTTTACTAACTTATGTTTTAATTTCCAATGAAGTATTAACGTACTTTTCAGGGTTTATGTAAAGTGATGTTTCTGTATCGACTGTGGTATTACCTTTACAAATTAGCTGGTTATTTGAAGACCATGAGCTGGAATATTTAACCAGCCTCCTCAGTAAGTCTACGGTGTCCCAGAGGGTGCAACTTGAGAATATAACAGTGATCAAGCGTAGTGGGAAGGAAGAAAAGTTTGAGATGGAAAAGCTTAGGAATTCCGTAACTAAAGCACTCGAGTACGCTGACCTTCCAAGCTATATGAATGAAATTCTGGATGAAGTTATTAGTGAGTTATGCCAGCTGAATAAAGTAAAGATTAGGAGCGCGGAGATAGCTGATAGAATAGAAAGAGCGTTTGTTAGCAGAATAATCGAGGAGCCTAAGTTCGAGAGGGCGGCTCTGGCTTATGCATTATCAAGGGTATATAATGATGTGTATGGGAAAGGCAATTGGAAGTCTTTTCATGAGATTGATGAGAAGTTATCCTACTTCTCTCTGAGAGTGCTACAGTCAAGATATTTGATCAGGGACCCGAGGTCAGGCAGGTTTACGGAGACACCTAATCAGCTCTTTTGGCGTGTAGCTAAGCATATAGCGTCGGTTGAGGATGAGGTAAGTAGAAGAAATTACTGGGCAAGAGTATATTATGAAGTACTCTCAGAGCTGAGATTTATACCTAACTCACCAACACTAATGAACTCAGGTACTAAGCTAGGCATACTCTCGGCCTGCTTCGTTTTGCCAGTAAGAGATTCTATGGTTACTAATGATAATGAAGGAATATACGATGCAGTAAAGGCTCAGGCAATAATATTCCAGCAGGGAGGTGGAACTGGCTTTGACTTCAGTGAACTAAGACCTGAAGGAGACATAGTAGCTTCGACAGCGGGGGTTGCTTCAGGACCGCTGTCATTTATGCGTATATTCGACATAAATACTGAGGTAATAAAGCAGGGTGGCAGGAGAAGAGGAGCTAATATGGGAGTACTTCATGTCTGGCACCCTGATATAAGGAAGTTCATTAAGGCTAAAG
>JAGGUC010000084.1 GCA_021158735.1 Desulfurococcales archaeon
AAAGACCTTAAATCGAAGTTGAAGATGTCTCTAATATTAATTACGCATGATCTCTCGATAATTGCTGAGGTAGCGGATAAGGTCGCGATCATGTATGCGGGGAAGATCGTGGAGTGGGGTACTTCAGAGCAGATATTCCTTACACCTAAGCACCCATATACGGCAGGACTCGTAGCAAGCATACCTAAGCTCAGGGGTGATAAGTCCCTGTACTGGATTCCTGGACAGCCCCCAGACCTTATTAATCCGCCACCTGGATGCAGGTTCTACCCGAGGTGTGCGAAGCGCATGGAGATATGTAAGACGGAGGAACCCCCCATGACCGAGGTTGAGCCCGATCACTACGTAGCTTGTTGGCTATATAGTAAGAGGTGAGGGAGCGGTGAGCGAGCTCACACAAATTACTAAGTACCTCCCCTCAAGCGGGAAGGAAGTCATAATCGCGGCTAAGGATCTAAAGAAGTACTTCTTCATGAGAAGAGGTATAATGGATATAATAAGGAGAAGGAGGCTGTCAGTTAAGGCTGTTGATGGAATAAGCTTCGCGATAGGTGTGGGCGAGATCTTCTGCTTAGTAGGTGAGTCAGGCTGCGGTAAGACAACCACAGGCAGGACCCTCATCGGCCTTGTCCCGCCGACAGCAGGTGAGATATACTACAGGCCTAAGGAGGAGACGGTTAAGTACTTCAACGAACTAGGGATCAGCCCGTCCGAGAACGGGTACTACCTCTTAAACGAGATCTTCAGGGATAAGAAAGCGAACAAAATACTGAGGAGGGAGCTTCAGATAGTATTTCAGGATCCGTATGCATCACTAGATCCGAGGCAGACGATCCGTGCCCAGCTCGAGGAACCACTCATTGTTCATGGGCTGGGAGGTTCTAGGGAGGAAAAGCTGGAGATAATGTATAAGGCGCTGGAGGACGTGAGGCTTATCCCTCCCGAGGACTTCATCGTCAGGTACCCGCACCAGCTATCTGGCGGTCAGAGGCAGAGGGTCTGTATTGCGCGGGCTCTGATATTAGACCCGAAGTTCATTGTTGCTGATGAGCCTGTATCGATGCTTGACGTGTCGATCAGGGCCGAGATCCTTAAATTAATGTTGGAGCTGAGGGAGAGAAGGAACCTGACGTACCTCTTCATAACGCATGACCTAGCTACTGCTAGACTCATATGTAATAGGATAGCGGTCATGTACTTAGGCAAGATAGTTGAGTTAGGTGCGTGTGACTCAGTAATCGGTAACCCGCACCACCCATACGCACAGGCACTGATAGCAGCGATCCCTGAGCCAGACCCCAGCAATAGGCTGAAGATGCGTAGGCTACGAATTAAGGGCGAGGTACCGAGCGCCATTAACATACCTCCGGGATGTAGGTTCCACCCAAGGTGTCCTGAGGCGTTCGACAGGTGCAGTAAGGAGGAGCCACCTCTCGTTGAGGTCGAGCCAGGGCACTATGTGGCCTGCTGGCTCTTCGCACGGAAGTAAAGGCAGTGCAGTAGCGTGGGGAACAACTCCTTTAACCTAAAACACTAGTTTATTAGATTTCTAGATTCAATAATGTAGTGAGGTGTGCGCTCCTGTCAGAAATGCTTCAGGTGGCTATACCGCACTACGTTATTAAGCTTCCTTCCGGGGAATACGTCATAGACGCCTACTTCATGAAGGGATTATCCTACCCGCCTAGGAGGGCCTTACTAATATACCCCACGTCGGTGGCGTCCAGTGGGGCAGTTGGTGAGGGCTCCGTCAATATATTCTTGGAGAGTAAGCTCTCAGCTCGCGATGTATACGACATACTCAGAAATACGTACCAGGAGCTTCAGGTTAGAATGAATAAGGATATTAAGAGGATCCTCCACAGGTCTAGGCTATCAATAATAATACCTATGCCGAGGTCTGCTCTAGGTGAAATAGACAGTGAAGTCAGGAGTGCCCTAATAATACTTAATAAGGTTTTTGAGGGTGGTAAGTCAGCCAGTTACGCTGACCTGCTTAACTGGAGTAAGATACACTTAGTCGTAGGTATAAGGAAGGTTAAGAATGAGGAAATAGCTGTGAATGCACCCCGCCCAATACCCAGGATCTATGAGTGGCTCTATAAGGTAGACCAGGGATTTAGGGAGCTTCTGGACAAGGCCTTCATCAGGAGAGCTTGAGTTACTGAGTACTGTAGGAGGTTATTCTCATTACTTGTGCGGGTTGATTATAGTTCTTGAATAACTGAGCAGTCACTTTTTATAGGTGACCTATTTTAAGTTGTTTAAGAAGGTTTAACGTGGTTACTGAGTTGGTGGAGTTGGTGCTGGCTTGAGGGTGGCGTTACTCATTCCATACACCTACGTAAGGTTTAAGGTTGGGGGGAGGGTTAAGGAAGTATGCATTGACTCGTTTACTCCGGCAAATATCTCTAAGCCCTTCAGGGTAGCATTCACTATATACCCATACAGGAGGGTTAGGGGCCTTGAAGCAGGCTCCCACAGTACCCTAGGTTTTGGGGCAGCAATAATGCTGGGAAGGGAAGTAAGTCCGTGGGACGCACTGAACCACGTAATCCAAATATATAGGAGCATTAGGTCCGAGGTTCTCTCTAAGGCTAGGGAGGCGCACCTAGCACACTTCATCGATGTTGTTGTGTCGGCAGCTGCAATACCTCAGTTCAGGAGCAAGCGGGATGGTTTAGGCACTGAGTTAGGGGAACTCATTACGGCTACCTCACTCTTCGAGAGTGTTTTAGGCCGTGAAGTCCTTAAGGATGACCCGCTGGTGGAGGATGTTAGGGAGACGCTACTAACCGTGCCTGCGGACCTGCGTAAAGGTGGGCTACTTATTGATGCATCAACCCCTATTGGGAGAATATATCGCTGGCTACTCCGGGCCGATGATCGGTTTAGTAGTGCATTAATGAGGGAGGTCAGGTGGGCTGACACCTGGTCAAGGAGCAAGTAATTAGGAATCCTAGTTAGGTATAGCGGGGAGGTTCTGATGCTGGCTGCCGCTGTAGCTGCGTTATCACTAGATATTGAGCTTGGGTTTAGGGGGTTGGGTGTGAGGCGGTGGTGGTACTAAATTAATTACTACTGGTCTAGTGGGTTTAAATTAAGTGCTTTCCTGTAGTAGGAAAAAGTTGTGGGTTAGTGCTTAAGCATTAGTGACTCGTACTTCCTCAAGTGCTCAACAGCTTCTGAGACATCCATGAATAGCCCGTCAACCCTCTCAATATCCTCTACGGTGACCTTACTAGAGCCCCTTAACTTAGCGTTCTCTGCAGCTATGCTGAGGAGCTGTACTGCGTACCTGAGGCTGCACTTGCTCCCTATGTCAGTCAGCTTCTTAAGTGCTTCATCCTCTACATCTATTTCCTCTTCCCTAGCTCTTATCCTCAGTATCTCCATAACGCTCTCGGGGTCGTAGGTTTCAGTACCTATGATCACGGCCCTGTCCAGAAGGTCTGGCGGGAAGCCCAGTGGTGCCTCAACGTCAGTGCCCCTGATCCTGGCGAACCCTCTGTTGGTTGCTAGGATTATTATTGGTGCTAGCTCACTCTCAACAGCTCTCCCTAGGAATGCGAAGCACTCTATGTCGAGCATGTGTGCGTCATCAATAAACAGTACTCCAGGGTGCAGGTACGCCTTACCCTGATCTACCCACTCCTTCACCTGCCTGTCAACCTCAGCAATAACCTCCGGGCTTATCTCCTTCTCTTCGGAGGCGCCGAAGAATATTGACAGGAGTCCCCCGGCCCTCCTCCTAGCCGCCATCCTGTCTAGGTCAGCCAGCGTCAGGTGGTACACGAACTCCTTCTCCTTCTTAACCTTACCCTTAGGTCTAGGAACCTTGAACCTACTCCCTACTTCGTAGTACTTAGCGTGCTCGCTCTCCTCACTGATCCCTAGTACTGAGACACGCCCCGTCTCAGCATCGATCTGGATCACGTAGCCCTCCTTAACGCCCTGCTGGATCAGCTGGAGCGCTATCTCCTCACCGACCTCAAGCGTTCGCTCGTCATCAGCGGTCTTCAGAGTTACTGTTGCCCTCTCAATAACCCTCTGGTACGGGTTGTAGGGGTGCGGTCCAGTAACCACGTTCAGCTTAGCTACCTCACCCTCGTAGACCTCACGCATTTCATGAACCTCGACACCTATTGCCTTCCTCATGTTCTCTAGAAGTACCTCAGTTTTCTTCACCTCACTACTGTAGACTTCAGCAGCACTCATTGCTATGAATGGTACGTTCATCCCTAACTCCCTGGCGATAGCTACCGCAATAGCTGTCTTCCCAGTGCCTGGGGGGCCTGCGAGGATTATTATCTTACCTGCCCACTTCCCCTCCTTGATCATCCTGACGACTAGGCCTGCGGCCTCACGCGCCCTCTCCTGCCCTACCATCCCGTCCTTGATCTTTACTGCCTTACCTCCCTCATCAAGCCCGAGACCCTTAATGTGGGTGTGTGCTCCAACACGCCTGAACCTAGGTGCTTCAGCCAGCTCACGTATTGAAGTACCCAAAGACCTCACCAAGAGATGATGAAGTCTTTAGGACTTAAGAAATTTTGTACTGCGTCTAACGTCGTTATGTGTTGGCTGCTAGCCCGCGAAAAGCTTTTACTTCCCACCTACATCTTAGTAGGCTTGAGTGCTGTAGTTGAAGCGTTACAGCCTTACTAGGGAGGTGCTACGTATTGCGTGGCCCATGCTTATTAGCGAGTTAACTGATAGTCTGTACTCTGTAGCTGACACGTACTTCGTGTCTAAAGTAGGGACTATAGCGCTGGCTGCTGTGGGTGTGGGGTCATACCTGTCGTGGCTTTTCTTCGCGGTTGTTGCTCTATTCAGTATTGGGGTCTTAGTGTATGTTGCCCAGAGCTACGGTGCTGGAGCTGTGAGGGAGGCTAGGGGTGCGTTAGGTGAGTCACTCATCTACGGCACGCTGGTAGCATCCGCTGTCTCCATAGTAATGTACTTCATAGCTCCTCAAGCACTATCAATTATTACGGGTCCGAACCCCGAGTTAATTGATGTTGCAGCTAAGTACTTCAGAGTGAGGATCCTCGGGCTACCTGTCCTTGCCGCAGCAATAATGATGGACTCCGTAGTGAGGGCTGTCGGGGCCACAAAGCTTTCGATGATAGCGATGGTGTCGAGCGCTCTCCTGAACGTAGCTCTAGACCCGATCCTCATCTTCGGTCTCTTCGGCGCCCCTCAACTAGGTGTTGCGGGGGCTGCTCTAGCTACGGTCATCTCCATAATCTACATAATCCCTGTGGAGATGTACTTCCTTAAGAGGCTTTCCTTAATGCCTGCACCAGCACTCCGCCCGAAGTACGTAGTTAAGGTTGTTAGGGTCGGCCTACCAGCAGCTGCTGAAAGGCTAGTCTTCACCGTGGGTAATAACGCGTACATAGCGTTTATTTCTAGGTGCGGTAACGTAGCGCTAGCAGCTCATCAGGTGGGTGTTACTTTAGAGAGCTTTACTTACATGCCCGCGTTCGCCTTCTCTATAGCTGCCTCCGTCCTCGTAGGGCAGAAGATCGGTTCTGGTAATGTTGATGATGGCAAGCGGATGGGTGCGGAGGCAGCTAAGATAGCTACTTTACTGATGGCTGTATCAGGAGTCGCTGTTGCGTTAGGGTCACGCTACCTTGTCGCCCCCTTCTCACCAAATGATGACGTTGCTCAGCTGGCGGCAATATATTTGGTGCTGGCCGGCCTCAGCGAACCAGGTCTTGGTGTAGCGATGACCTTAGGAGGCGCGATAAGGGGCGGAGGAAATACTCTAGTTCCACTATTCATTAATGCTAGCGGGCTATACCTATTCAGGGTGCTGCCAGCCGCCTTCCTAGTTAGTGTAATGGGTGTCGTGGGTGCGTGGCTAGCTATGTTCGTGGATGTCTACCTGAGAGGACTTATATTCTTCATTGTTTACAGGAAGCTGTTTGAGAGGTTGATCAGGAAGTTAGTTTAATCAGCTGTAATCAACGTTAAAAACTCCTTAATCATTAGTGATGCGAGTACTGCAGTGTGCGTCGAGAGGGTGCTGCCGCATTAGTCCTTTTATTTCTCTCTCCTATAATTGCTGAGTTCCTCTCAGGATCTACCACACCTACCGAGTTCATTAACCCGGTAGTGCTGCTAATGCTGCTCGGGCTCTACGGTACTTCCGCACTCCTGATCAGGGAGTTGAGGGTCAGGCACGGCTTGAGCTATGCCTCAGTTCTAGTTCTGGGTTTTGCTTACGGTGTCCTTGAGGAGGGACTGGGTTCAGGTCTGAATGTTACTTTTAATCATATTTGAATATTTTTGATTACTTTCTTCATCCCCTCATTTCCTGTTCTCCCGCTCTGTCGGGTTTCATCCTTCACGGCAGGAGCGTTTAGGAGAGACCCAAGCTCCCCTGCATACGCTTTTAGGGCTTTGAACCAGGTGTTCATAGCTCCAACCTTATCTCTATCGCTTATGAAACTACATTTGGGGCAAAGTGCTAATCTATGATTATAGACTAACTTAGTACTACACCTAGGGCAAGTAGATGATGTGCTTCTTGGATTAATAAATACTACTGGAATTTTGTACTCAATAGCCTTACTTACTACTGACTCATGTAATCTCCTATAAGCGAACATGGTCAGTTCCCAGACAATAGTATTTCTGTTTCTAACCATGCTTTTATAAAGATTTGATAAGTCCTCTAAAGCAATAGCATACCTATGCCTACATGCCCCTAGAACTATTTCTTTTGCAAATTTCCTACACCAGTCAATCACTATGTTTCTCGCTCTCTTATGTAGAGACCTTATTCTCTTTAGAATTCTATTATTGTACCTCCACCTCTTAGGATACTTCTTCTGTAATTCTTCAGCCCTACCCTTCTTACTTAGAGCATCAATAAACCTTGTCTTATACCTTCTAACGCTAGCTCCGTCATAAGTTACTATTTGTTTTAGATTAACATCAAGTGCTAGGAGCCCTCTAGGAGTGTAGGGAGAGTACTTCACCACAAACACTATGCTCACGTAGAGTCTCCCATTACAGTACTTTACGTGAACCTCCTTCCACCTAAGACCTTTAAACCTCTCTATGTATTCTCTCCTATGTTTAACCTTCAAGACGTACCATTTATCTCTAATTATTATCCTTACTACACCATTACCAACATCCACTTTAGCGTCTTGATAATCGAGTCTAGCGGTCATCCTTCTTATAACTGGTTTTGAACCATTGTTCTCTTTGACTGATTTTACCAAAGTTAAAGCTGTAGTGTAAATGTTTCGAGCTACGTGCGCTCTGAAACCATAGCTCCTCAATAGTGGGTAGAATAGTTGATGTACCTGACTTTTCTTTGGTATCTTATCTAATTCCCACAGGATATCTACGACTCTCTGTAAGGTATATCTGTGTACTGCTAAGTCCCATAGCAAGTTATTGATGTCTCCCTTAACGACATCTACCTCAGCTTTCAACGCTTTATAGTACACTCCCTCGGGCATCACCCGAGCCGAACAGGTGATAGACGCCCTCATCGGTATACACTAATAAATATTACTAGAGCACAAACTTATAAATCTTAGTATCCAAAAAACATGGTGTTACTAGATGGTTTCAATATATGTTTTTGAGGCGAAAGTAATTAAGACAGGTATAAAGTACCTAATATATCCGCCTAAGGAATATCAGGAAAAACTAAAGAAACTTCATGGAAGAAAAGTGAAAGTTATAGTAGTTGAGGAAAGTAATTAAAAAGTATTTAGAAATAACTAAAATAATATAAAACAAGCTATGGCTACGAAGAGCTTCTTCGACCCTTACTGGCCTGACTGCGCTGACTTTCTATGCCAGTTTGGCAGGGTGCTGGGTGTTAATTGGGTGTGGTCTGCAGGGCTGACGGTATATCATGGCTTCTGGAGCATTCTAGTACCTATAATTGTTGTGGAGGTATTCTTTCCTGATGTGGCTGAGGAGTCCTGGCTTTCTAATAGGAGTATTGCGGTACTCCTAGTTGCTCTAGCTGCTGATGTTGTGGTTATTAATGCGGTCATAACCAGCTATAAAATAAGTATAAGTGGAGTTGCTGGCTCCT
>JAGGUC010000052.1 GCA_021158735.1 Desulfurococcales archaeon
GCTTATAAACTATGTCTCTACCACTTAATCCTATTAATTTCTTAACATCTTTATTCTTTACTTCATACCCTACATATTTAAATGAGGCTATCCAAGTATTAACATGAGCCTCAACACTGTTAATGAGGGTTCCGTCAAGATCAAAGACGTAAGCTTTTAAATTCTTTAATTTCTGATGTAGTGCATCATTAAGAGCTATTCACATCACCTCCTTAGGAGGCTTCTTTTCAGGTGCGCCACTGATCTTCATGGCCTGGGAGATCGCCCTAAGTATTTTCTTCTCAACTTTACCAGCTAGCTCGTTCATGTACTCAATATCAACACTAATTCTTAGGTACTTAGCTATCAACTCAATAACTCTACTGGCAGCCCTGTAGTCCACCTCATCAAACTCCACTATAGGTGCCCACGTTTCTCCGAGGACTACGACAGCAGGTATACCGTAGTACTTTGCCCACCCAACTATTGCACCGTTAATTCCACTTATGACGCCCTCATTGAGGGGTTCAGCACCTAATTCCCTCAGAGTGCTTAGAAGAGCTTCATCAGTTCCAGCAATAAACACCTTCCTAGAGTCTCCAACCTGAGGCACCACGTAGGCGGCACCAGCTAGGATAGCATTAATGCCTTTCTTTGACAGGAAGTCCAGTAGTACGTAACATACTTCATTTTGTCCTTCAGGATTAGGTGGCTGTGTTTCGGCGGTGAATATTAGTGCATCACCCACATCAAATATTCTGCCGACAAACAGGTTCGACACACCGGACTTACCTACAATGAGCTGAGGTGGGAAGTAAGTAGAGTATACGTCAGCTACATGCTTTCCATCGAGTTTCTCAATGAAGAAGTTAGCTGACATATAGCCCACGCGCCCCATACCCGGCAGACCAACGATTAGCGGCTTGGCGGATGCGTTGAATTCCTTAATAACCCTAATTTTCGTTACCATGACTTCTTACCCTATCTTAGTCTTAAAAGGAGATAATAAGGATATTTGAATTTAGAATAAGCTTGGTAAGGTAATTTAAGAAAATAAAATTTAAGGGGACCTTAAAATATATGATTATCGGGAACCTGCAGACGCCTCCGCGGTGGAGGAGGATGAAGTAGGTAGCCGGCGGGGTCGAAGACTTCCTTCTCCTTCATTAATGGCTGAGTGAGGGTTACCGCGATCTAGATAGACATGACTGACCTACTTTCCTCAGAACTTCCTCCTGCTTAGCTACTAGGTCCTCCAAGGCCTGTCTAGGGTTTGGTGCTGTGAGTAGGGTCCTACCCACGACTTCGGCGTCGGCCCCAGCGCAGAGTCCCTCGCCTGGCAGTATATTATACACCATTATGTCTGATGAGAGTATGACATGTCTCCAGCCGAACCTATCCCTCAGCTCCCTTATTAAGTATGCTTTATTAGCAGGTACTATCAGCCCGTTCGGGTCTATCGCATTAACCACATTAAATATCTCTGGAAGTAACCTGTCGATCATTGAAATGCTTCCAGGGTTTACCAGCGTTGTTTGTAGTACTAGATCCATGTTAGAGGATCTCACCTCCCTCGCTAGGGCGTCCAGAGCACCTGCAATACCTACTACTGCATGAGCTACTAAGCCATTGAATCCTGCGGTTCTTGTGACTCTAGCAGCACGCACCATGATGTCAGCCGAATCGGCCAGCTTAAGGTCAGCTAAGTAGTAGATGTGGGGTAACTCCTCAACCACCCTCTTAAGCTGCCTCACACCATAGTGCATGATGTACGGTAACCCAACCTTAAAACCAACGACACTATCTCCCAGCGAGCTAATTAATTCTGAGAATGAACTAAGGCTAAATGAAGGATCATCAACAGCAACTACTACCTTGTACTTAGCACTATGTACAGCCTTAACTAAGTTAACCAATACTGATGTCCCCTAATTGTCTTACATACCAGTTTATAATCTTAAGCAGCTACATTGAGGAATGAGGGCTGATATCGACCTCCAATATTTTCGTAACTTCAGCTAGTATTTCACTCTCACTTCTCTGAGACTCCAGTAGCTGCCACTCAGCGAACCCTATCTTCCTCTGATTTTTAGGTATGTGCATGCCCACCAATTCAAAAGCTCTTCTGGTCGGATGAAGTGAAACCGATGTAAAAGCCCTAATGATCGCATCTACGGTGGCATGTTGAAGAACTATTACTTCACCATTTCTAAGCATTAACATTAATCTAGTATGTGTATGACCAGGTGGTATAAAAGCAATTACCTTAACTACATCTTCGTTCTTAAATACTTTAATCAAAGTCACTCCACTCAAGACTACTCTATTTTAAGTGAAGTAATATTCCTGATCACATCGCATCCTTTCCTAGTTAGTTTAATAACGGCTTCACCACCTTTTTCTTCAATAGTTATGAGTCCTAGCTGCTTTAACATAATCAAGTCCTCCTCTAACTCCTTGCTATATGGGCCGAAACTATACTTTAGGAACTTATAGCTCAGGTTTACGGCACCTTCGGTCTGCAGTGAGTAAATAATCTTGTGGAGTGTCAGGACACCTGTTACTTCCCCATGATTAGCTATTAATTTAAGGATCTTTAGGGGCTCAGGTAGAACCTTCCTCAAACTACCACCAGAGCTAGACTAACAGCAGTAATTCCTTAAAAAGGTGTGGGAGATTAGTTTAATAGTAGGCAGATATATTCATTTATAATTTTAGGAAGTAGCAGTAATATCAGTAGGTGAGGGCATGGCATATCAGTTCAGTAGTAGGCAGTGGATCTTCTCAATAGCGTACGGGCAGTCAATCATAGCTATACTCACCATAGTAAATGTGTTTTACTCGCAGTACTTGAACTATACATTCATAGTGTTCATAATCGGCATGGTAGTATTTACTGCATTAATGATGAAGACCCAGCTTAAACACATAACAGGCAAAGAAGCTAAGGAAATTAAGAGCGGGAGAAGGCTCTTCAAGAGTAAGTCCGACGAGATCAAGGACCTACAGCTCAAAGACCCTAAATTGGTTCAAGAGCTCAAACCAATGCTAAAGACAACAATGCTGAGCTTCCTCAGCTTAATAGTACTGCTTGCGTGGTACCCCATGTACTTCGGGTGGGCTAGAGGGTTTGTATCAACAGCTGAGAACGCGGACGTAGCTACAAAAATAGCTGTTTTCTTAGCTGGATATGAAATACCTTATGCCATAATGATGACTATAAATACCTTCACTAGGAGGCGAATGAAGGAGACTGTTCAGGTTATCATGAATTACGAAGTATATGATAAGGGCATAATAGGTACTGGCTTAGTCATCAACTTCCCGCTCGATGAAAACTACAGTATTCGAATAAGTTCGGCCAGAAAATTTGTTGAGGTGATTAAGTCGGAAAGAGGAAGTGCTGTTAGGTACAGACTTTATACGAGGTCATACGAAAGGCTATGGGATATCATAAAAAGATACGGCAATCCGCAGAAGTATGAGTACGAAAAGTAAGTCAAGGCTCTTACTGGACAAGATGATCATTGAAGGATAACTTATAGACTATTTGCTTATTTGGGTGCTTGAGTTTTTTAGAAACTTCGGAAATACTGTATTTATATTTTTCTTCTGGGATGTAGGTGATGGGGGGTCATCAGGTTGGGTCGGTGATGGTTCCTCCCGTAACCCAGGCTCTGTGGTGTGTGGGGATGCAGCCCCCGATAAACCACCAAAACCAGATGAGGTGGTTGAGGAAGAAGCCCGTGCAAGCTTCCAAAAC
>JAGGUC010000162.1 GCA_021158735.1 Desulfurococcales archaeon
AGTGCACCTCCAGTGCAGGGATGACGTCGACTGCGTGAGAATTAAGAAGGAAGTCACTAGTAAGTTACGTACCTACGGAATCAGGGCTGAAGACCTAGTCAATGGAGCGGTAATTGAATTCACTAATGAGAAACCCAAGTTGACTGAATTAGTGAGGAAGCTGAAGGCGTGATTAAAGGAAGATATTTTAGCTGAAACAGAAATTGACTAGGGCTTTAAGTGCCGCGAGCAGATGAAGCAGAGCTGATTCGGGAGCGGGCCCTCACCATGCTCAGGGCATCTAAGCACCACCTGGGGGTCGGTGACTACGACTTAGCTTCCTTCCTAGCTGAGCAGGCAGCTCAGCTCTACCTGAAGTATGTAGTACTTAAGATAACAGGTGAGGTTCCCAGAACACACTCAATTAGAGAGCTACTTCAAATACTAGGTAAAATAACGAAGAAGGAAAATAAGGTAATCGAGTTCATTCGGGTGCGTAGGTCAATGCTAATAAGGCTGGAGGAAGCATACCTAGCCTCAAGGTACCTATTTAGGAGGTATGACCGGGATGAGGTTAAGGAGTTGGTTGAATTTGCGGAGGAGCTGATTAATTATGTTAGAGATCTTTAAGTCAGGTGCTGAAAGAAGAAAGCTGATCGAGAACTGGAGGTTCTACACCGAAAAAATAGCTGAGGCATGTAAAGAGTTACTAAAGGACTGTGAGGTCTACGTCTTCGGCAGTGTCGTTGAGGGGAGGTGGACTGGTGGAAGCGATGTCGACGTCCTAGTAATTAGTGGCAACACCCCGTCGAGCAGTAAGGGGAGGGCGGAAGTTAAAGCTAAGATAGAGGAAGTAGCGGGTCTGCCGCTTGTTCACCCGTTCGAAATACACTTAATTAGCAGGGATGAAGTGAGCTGGTACAGGAGACACATCAAAAAAGCCGTGAAGATACTGTGAGCTCACTGGTTACTCCGTTAAGCTTTTATTTCCTTAGGTACTATGGTGTAGTGTGGGGTGCTGTCATGGGTGATGTAGTTTGCTCAGCTTAAGGTCTATAATACCTTAACACGTAAGTTAGAAGTATTTAAGCCACTAACAGGTAACCGCGTCTTCATGTTTGTGTGTGGCCCAACAGTCTACGACTACTCCCACTTAGGGCATGCTAGGGTCTTCGTGTTCTTCGACACGGTAGCTAGGTATCTGAGGTGGTTGGGGTACGCGGTCTTCTACATAGTGAATATTACCGACGTTGATGATAAGATAGTTAATAGGGCTAGAGAAAAGGGTAAGCACCCGCTCGAGCTTGCTAGGGAGTTCGAGGAGTACTTCATGGAGGATATGCTGGCACTTAATGTAACTTCACCTAACCTCTACCCAAGGGCCTCAGATTACCTCAAGGAGATATTCTGGCAGATTGAGGAACTCCTTAGGAAGGGATACGCTTACATAACGCCTACGGGTGTCTACTATGACATAAGAAGATTTCACGACTATGGCAAATTATCTGGTAGAAGACCTGAGGAATTAGTGGTTCACAGGATCGAGCCTGACCCGACGAAGAAGAATCCAGGGGATTTTGCTTTATGGAGGGTCAGGCCGAGGGAGGAGTTCGGGTGGGACTCGCCGTGGGGTTACGGCAGACCTGGATGGCACATAGAAGATACAGCAATTACCTTGAGACACTTTGGACAACAGTACGACATCCACGGTGGTGCTGTAGAGCTCATGTTTCCGCATCACGAGGCTGAAATAGCTCAGGCTGAAGCTATAACCAGTCTTAAGCCTTTCGTCAGGTACTGGATTCACGTAGGGCTACTGACTGTTGAAGGTAAGAAAATGAGTAAGTCAATAGGTAATGTAGTGACTATAAGAGAAGCATTTAAAAAGTATGATGCGAACACCATAAGGCTCTTCATACTATCAACACATTATAGGTCACCGCTGGACTTTAGGTGGGAGCTGCTAGATAGTGCAGCTAAGTCTGTTTCAAGATTAATTACAGCAGTTAGCAGGCTTAAGCAGCTAGACATAGTAGAGACTACTCAAGGAAGTGATGAAGAGAAATTAGTTAGTGAGGCTAAAGAGACGATGAAGGGGTTTGTTGACTCAATGAACAGTGACCTAAATACTGCTGCAGCACTATCCCATGTCTTCAAGCTAGCTAATGCCGTTAATGACTTCACAAATAAACATTCTAGGATATCTAAGGATGGCTTCGGAGAAGTACACAGGGTGTTTAAGGATGCATTCGACATACTTGGACTTAAGGTAGAAGAGGAAGTAAGTACTGATATCACAGATTTAATTCGTCTAATAGTTGATGTCCGCTCTAAGCTTAGAGTAAGGAAGATGTGGGACCTAGCTGATGAAATAAGAGCTAAGCTCAAGGAGCTAGGTATTGAGCTACAGGACACGACCTCAGGAACAAGATGGATTTTAAGGAAGCGTAGAACATGAACTAATTACTGAGTGTACGCAAAATATGTGAGTATAGGTCTTTTTGCTTAATAGCATCTGCACGCAGTTATTAATCTCTTACTAATTCTAGTGTTAAGCATCTTGGTCCGCCACCTGCTTTACAGAATTCTGATAGATCTATATCAATTACATCAACACCCTCTTTACGGAGGCTCCTAATGGTCTCACTGTTTCCTGCAGGAATTACTACTTTTCCTGGGGCTATGGGAAGTACGTTTGGGGCGCATTTCCTTAATTCCTCCTCAGGTACTTCAATTAAATTCACCTCTTTCTTCTTAAGGAACAGTATCGTGTCGTAATCTACACCCCCAGGATAAATTACTGCTAAGTTCTCATCGACCATACCGAAAGTCATGTCGAGGTGAAATATTCCTGAAGACCCTCCGACTTGCCACTCCCTCTTCTCAAGGTACCCTGGTAAGTGAGCAATGTGAATTTCCTCTACTCCTGCATGTTTAAGTATTGGGATTATTTGGTTGACTCCATCTATATTCGTCCTTAGTCCTGTAGCTATGATTGCTGTTTTTGAATCTATGAACCATAAATTACTTGCTTCAAAAACGCCTTTGCCGTGGACTGTGTACAATATTGGGCACCCCAGCTCCATGAGTTTTTTAGCGATGTACACCTCCAGTCCCTTCTTATAGACCATAGCGGGTCTCTCAATAATTGCCCCACCCTTAATAACTACGGCTTCATGCATGAAGCACGCCGACCTCAGTGGGATCCCGTAAGTACCTGTTAGTGGCTCCTTCGGGTCAAGATAAAGGACTTCAACCCCCTCGCCCCTAAGGGCTTCAGCAAGTGCGTCATGCTGCTTCTGCATTACCTCAAGATCAGGTAAGCCCTCAGGTAAGTTAAAGAATGCAGGATCCTCAGCTATAATAGGGGACTTATTTTCATCGCCAGGACGGTGAAGAAGAACTTTCCTCAATTTACCAACAGCTGACTGAGCACCCCAATCCTCGCCCCAAGTAGCCTTCAGCTCATCAAGATAGTCTACATCGAAAATAGGTTTAGGAGGCTTTCCAGGGGAGTAACCAGGTATTTTTCTTAAGTCATGCAAATTTAAAGCACCAAAAATCGCAGCGAAAATATATATTTAAACTTTGCCCTTGATAAAATATCTTATTCATTACTAAGAAAATCCGAGCTTTTTAGGAAGCTGCAGAGGATTAGCTAATTGTTCGTACGGACTTCCACCACTGAATTACTAAGTAAGCACCCACGGCTGTGCTCACCAGAGCTGGAACTACTGTAAGTAAGACAGTTATTATTCCTAGATATTCTCTACCAATTACTGCCTCAAATACGCGGGTGTACCTGAATATAGCTATTAGCGATGCTAGCTCCACTGTAAGAGTAACGATTATGAGAAATAGCAACCTGTGCACCAGGACTTCTAGGCGGGGAGCTATTTCTCTATTAATACTTGTCAGCAACTTATGTATTGATGTCTGCGTTCTCTTCACGAGTCTGTACACAATGACTCCCGCCAGTGGCGTCGCAATCAGTGCTGTGGGGATCAGTGCTCTCATACCCATCCAAGTATAGATTTCTGCTAGCACTACATACATTACGAGAAGAGTAATCAGGAGTTCACCAACACTATGCATAATCGTCTTAAAGATGCTCTGAACCCAGCTATGTACTTGTCCCTCAACAATTCTCCTAAGCCTCAGCGCTATGTCATCTAGCATAGAGGCTCTCTCTAGCGTGAGCGCTTTAATGAACTTAGGTATTAGAGATCCCTTCCTACCAGTTAGGTACGAGCCCGTGAGGGAGCCGAAAATTATTGAGAGAGCTGCGACAGCGAGAATATAAGGTGGTGCTACGCCAGCAAGCGCGGCATAGTACGCTATTACTAGAGCGAGCTCACTAATCGTTGATAAGTAGAATCCAGTCTCCATACCGTACCTAATGCCTAGTCCACTCGCTATGACTGACGAAACTACTGTTGAGAATGTGTGAATTATACTAATTACTACTGCGTACGCTATAATTAAGAGTAGCGTATTGACTGCTAAAGAAATTGATGATATGTTCAGCCCCATCGACACTAGGAAGAGAACCAAGAATACAGCGCGGACGGGCTTAAACATCTTAATAAGATTCTCCGACACAGCTAAACTGGATGTTGTAAGGCCAGCTATAAACGCTCCTAAGGCAGGGCTCAGTCCCAGGTAGCCAGTAGTGAGTCCAAGAAGCAGACCGTAGGATATGATGAGAATGAGGCCGCTGTCATCAGGTCTAATTATTTTGGAGAGCACTCTTTTCGCGAACTCAAGGCTAAGGAAGAATATCGCTAGTCCGAACGCGATTATCTCTAATATAAATAAATATGGGAACGCAGTAGCTCCTCGAATCATGGCTAGTGCTATAACAATTATAACATCCTCGACGGCAGCGACCATGAGCACGGTTCTATAAATTTCCTTTCTGCTGGGTTTAAACTCCTCAAGGAGCTTATACGTGAATACGGTGCTGGAGAAGCTAGCTATGAGGCCTAGAACGAGGGCTTCCTCAAGCTCTGCTCCTAGGGCTGCTACGATTCCGACTGTAATGGGTGCTGCAAGCGACATTTCTAGGACTGATATGTAGAGAGGGAACCCCCTGATGTACTCAAGCCTAGTTATGTGG
>JAGGUC010000131.1 GCA_021158735.1 Desulfurococcales archaeon
CTAATGCTTTCTCAGCTACCCGAGCCCTTAAGGCACCGTGCAGCCTGTACAGCGGCGGCCCATCAGTAATTACTATCTTAGGCCTCCATGAGCGAACTTTCTTAATTACTTCATCAATAAGTAACTGTGTATCTGATAAGTGGACCACACTACTGGAGCCATAACCTATCTTCACAATCATAACTCTAGCCCTCTTACTTAAGCCGTGAGGGTATGGGCCGGAGAATTCAATTAATTCATCTGAGCTAGTGCTGCCTTCATTAACGTTTACTACTCTATCATGAAAGCATTCACATAATTTCTCGAACCTTATCTTCTCATAAGCTACAGAGTTATCAATACTCTTAATCCATAGTACAGCTTGATTATTTAACATCCTTACAATACTTAGTGAAAACTGAAATGGGTTGGCATCATGCAGAGGGATGTGGTCACCGTGCAAGTGCGTTACAACTATATCTGTGGCCTTAAGCCAATAGAAGGTGAGCAGCACCTTACTTAACTCAGAAAAAGCAGCCTGAATAGGGTGGGGATGCAGTGCACTGCGAGTAAACCCTAATGCAACACCCGGATCTATGAGTACAGAGTGATTACCTACTTCAATAAAGCATGACAGACCCCTCACACCCATACTTTCCGAACCGATAATTCGCAACTTCATCTCAGTATCCGTTAAATAAGATCATAGCAAAACTTAATAACTGTGCAATAGCTCAGAAAACAGTGGTCAAAAAATGCCGACACATAAAGAATGCGTTAACTTTGAGAATGGGTACTGCAGACTATTCAACATACCTGTAAGTCCTGACGGTCCAGCGTGCCCTAATTTTAAGCCTATGACCATCAGGGAAGCTCAAGTACCTCTTACGAGAAGTTATGGGCCTACAGCAGGCAACCTGCCTCCAATACCTCCAATACCATACGCTCCCCGGCTGCGGCAAGTCAGGGCTAGGAGGCGCTTAAGGTATAGGGGAGGCAGGAGGTTGGGTAGCCTGTGGTGGGGGCTGTGAAGTTAGTAATAGCTATACCTACTAAGGGGCGGAGCGGCCTGGACGATGTCGTTGATGAGGTATTTGCGAGGGCCGCATACTTCACCATTATAGAGGCTTCAGAAGAAGGCTATAGAGTTAAGGAGATCATCAAGAACGAATTTAAGGATCTTACTCATGGAGTTGGACCTATTATAGTGAAGATCCTTAAGGATAAGGACGTAGGTATCATAGCACTGCCAGAAGCAGGTGTCGGTGTTAAGCAGCTATTACGTGAGCTCGGTATTCAGTACATTGAGGCTGAGGCAGGTACTAAAGTTGAGGATGTACTGAAAATATGTCTTACCTAGAATTACTAGCTAGTCACTTAACTTAAATTACGATGAGTTACTTGAGCATCCATCGAAAACCACATATGGCGGGAGGAGGTACTCTAAGGTACTAGAGGAAATAGAATCGATAGCTAAGAAGATTATTGACTTACACGTAGTAAAAGGCAAGAACATACTAGAAGCCCTAAGGAATACATTAATCCCACCTAATGACATTAACCTAAATGACTTAGCAGCTACTTAACTACCTCAAACGAATTAAGGAAAATATACTAGCATCAAACGAGTTAGATAGTGTCTTGCACGCACTTAATGGAGGATACATAGACCCCGGACCGGGAGGTGACCCAGTAAGATCTCCGGAGGTATTTCCTACAGGGCGCAACATATACCAGCTAGATCCAACTAATATACCAACTGAGGTAGCTATGGAGAGGGTAGTAGGATTGCTGAAGAGTACATTAGGAGGTACTATAAACTGCATGGGCGCTACCCAGGGTCGTTAGCGTAGTGTTCTGGGGTTTTGAGACGATGAAGACAGGTGGTGAAACCATAGCAACAATACTTAGGTTCCTAGGAGTTAAACCTGTCTGGAAGTCCATCTACATCCGCGACCTAGAGGTTATTCCAATAGAGGAGTTAGGAAGGCCTAGAATAGATGTACTTGTGATTATATGCGGTATATTTAGGGATACCTTCTATAACATTATTGACTACTTGATAGAGCATTTAAATTAGTTGCAGACTTGAATGAACCACCTGAATGGAATTATGTTAGAGCAAATATCCTGCAGGATAGGAGTGAACTTGGAGATGAATCCTTACTTAGAATATTTGGTCCTCCAGAAGGTGAGTATGCAACTCTTCTCACAAACTTGATTGAGAGTAGTGCATGGAGAAGTGAAGTAGAACTCATACAAGCATACCTAGAGAGCATGAGGTACGCGTACGGTGAAAACATCAGAGAAAGATACAGCCAGTAAGCTCCTAGTGAGGATTAAGGAAAGGAGACTAATTGAGGATCTAATGTCCCGAATTACTGGTGAGGGCGAAGAGATGGGAAGTTATTTAATAATCCTGGCGTTCTCAAGCTCGCAGCTATAAGAGCACTTAGTGAGTATGGAAAGAGTAGAGTTAATGTTGTGCTGGCAACACCAGATAACTACTCTACAGCACCAGCTGCAGTAATTGCTACGTACTTGTGGGCAAGGCTGTTTCTGGTTTTACGATAGGTTTAAGTATTCTTAACTACTCCTTATTACTTGATGAGATGATCCGCTATGCGGTGAGGTATACCTCAGATGGGAGCCCTATGGCGTTGGGCTCGACTGAGCCCCATGAAGTGCGGGTGAAGCTAATGAACCCGCACCAAGAACTAACTCCCCCACACAAAATTAAAAGTAATGAAAACCATCTAGAAGTGCCGTGAGGGGAGAAACGCTATGCATTACTTCAAGGTTAATTCGATCTAGTAGTATTGTTGCTGAGAGCTATAGAGTGAGTAGTGACCTGCTTGACGTTGCAGCTATTTCCCGCGATTGCATACACAAGAAATCTAAGGTGTTGGTGGTTATAGCAGATGCTTCAAATCTAGATGTTCTTATTGCTGCATGCAGTATTGCACTGAAGTACCACTCCAACATTGTAGGTGTTTTCTCCTTGATTGGGCCGAAGTATGAAGTCTACAAGAGCTACTTAAGTAATAAGCTGAAATTAACTCCTAGGATAGTAGCTCTGCATGTTTTAAGTAATTGACACTACTTAAAGCCCACTTTATACATTTTCTCTGGATTTGTTAGTCCTGCTATGCTTATCGCCAAGTAAGGGTCTCCAAGCTTCTTAGCTAACTCGCTCTGGAGCTGCTGTTGCGTTAGATGGAGTAGGTCCTTCCTTAATCTGCACATCGCATCTACTACATCTATTGGGTGAGGAACACCGTTTACTCCAGTTATGCTTGATAAGTAAGCTATCAGTTCTTTGATAGTGAAGTCGTTGCTGGGCCACACCTCTATCTTCGATGCTGCCATGAAGTATGTAGGGAGCTTAGCTTTATATACAGCTACTCGAACAGCTGATGTTAGGTAGTCACCCGCCTTCATTACAGCAACGATCCATGCGAACCTATTATTAAGTGCTGCCACCTGCTCTGCAGGCATGCTGCCACCATACTTCTTAAGGAATTCATTAAGGTAGTATGCTATGTCTGAGTAAGTCTCTAAGTCGACCCACTCACCTGGCTCTAGTACGTAGGTGGCTAGAGCCTTATCATTAACTACTACTTCAGGAGCGTCAATAACTACAGGAATGTCCCTCCCATAGACCCTCTTAAGAATACCTACGAGAGCCGTATCTGTCTTATCAGCCAGCTCCAAAACCTCAATAGTAAGATCCAGCACCCTACCATACAGCTTACCCATAGTGCTTTGCCTCCTCTTCCTCTCACTAGTGTACCCAGGCGGGATCCTCGGGAAGATCTCGCCATCAATGAGAACTACGTCTACGTCTAACTCACCCGCCTTCTTAAGCTCTAGTACCTCCTTAATGAACTTCCTCTCAACGATCTTAGAGAGAGGCTTCCCCACAGCTTCATCCTGAATGAACTTAACGAAACCTACTGAAGCAGTTGAGGGTAGGGAGCGCGAAGCAGCCCCGTGAAGAATGTGGGACCTAATGACAACTAAGAGCTTACCGCCGATCAGCTCCAGAGGGGGTGAGGTAAACCCTGTGTCTACCGCTAAGTACTTAGGATTGGCTCTGAACCCCTCAGGAATTCGCTTGAGCCTGCCTAACTCCTCCAACCTCCTCCTAATAACATCTCTACTCCCCAGCGAGGACTTAAGCACTCTAGCTATTCGGTCAGCCTCCTCGGCAACATCCTTGAGAACAACGAGTGTGAGAGGCTCCTCCCCAAACTCCGTCAGGTACTCGTCCCCTACACCAGCTCGTGCGGGCCCGCCCTCCCTACTCAACTTCCCTCACCCTAATTAATACTGGGATCTTGAGCGGGTTCATGAGCCCAGCTACGTAGAACTCCCTACTACCTAGTACAGCAAGTGACTGCTCACTAATGCCTGCGAGGTTCATGTAGCCGCTTAACTCACTAAAGTCTGAGGGTGTCTGAAGCTTACTGAAGAACCAGGTGTTTATGTTGCCCCTGATGTCCGGGTCTAAGTCAATTATCCTCTGAGTTACTAGGACAGCACCTAGACCCCACTTCCTACCCTCCCTAGCGATCCTACCTATAGCTGACTTAGCTCCTCCGCAGTACCTGCAGGCGTAGTTATGCGCCTCATCAACCACCACAACAGTATTTACTGGCTTACGGGAGACCTCGATCCTCCTCCACAACTCACTAACTACTGAAGCAACTACGTACCTGCGGATCACGAGCTCCTCAGTGCTTAAGTCAACAACAACCAGCCTCTTCTTTAGGGCCTCATCAACTATGCCTGAGGGGAGCAGGTCCCTGCTACTGAGAGACCTGAAGAAGCCCTCACCCAACTTAATATCTACTGCAACACCTAACCTCACCCTAACACTCTCTTTTGTGCTGAAGGACCTAGCGATTTCGCCCACAGCCTCCTTAAACCTCTCCCTGCTCCATTCAACAGGGCTCCTCGACATCACAGCCATTAACTTCTCGTAGTCTACTCTATCTAATCTACTGAGGAAGTTCCTCAAGTCACTACCTCTGCCAGACGAGACAAGCCCTCTCTGAGCTGTTGAGGACTCACTACCGAATACCTCAGCCCTGAGCTCCGGCGGCAGCTCCCTGTATATGTAGTAGAGTACCGCCGTGATGAAGTAGGGGTCGTAGGTTCTCGCATCCAGACCCGACCTCTCAAGCATTAAGTCAGTAATTAATGACACATCAAGTACCACCCTAGAAGCCTCCACTACTCTGTCAGGGTAGAACCTTACGTAGTCCAGCCCCGTGTGGTCAAAGACTATCATGCTGTACTCGGTCTTAGCCAGTACCTCATCGATGAGTGCCTTAACTAGCCTAGACTTGCCAGTGCCTGTCGCACCCACAACCGCGAGGTGGTAGGGGAGCCAGTGAGGATCTAGAGGGACTTCAATACCGCTGTACTTATGGTTGCCTATGATCAAGCCCTCACCTAAGCTAATACCCAGGTCTGTAGCACCCTCAACTATGTAGATCTTCGAGCCTGGATTAGGCGGGAGCTGAACCTCACCTATCGACCTGGACTCCAGCGTACCAACTAGGGCGGCATAGGCACTCGTGTGAGGTAGCGTTCCCGCATCAGCTAGTGCTGGATTATCTACGTAACTAGTCCTCCTGTACGCGCTCAGAAACGGCTCGTACCTCCTGGAGTTTCTCAGAATACCTAAGTACTTAATTCCTCTTTTCCCGTCGTCAATAATCACCAGCTGCTCCTCCTTAGCCAAGTGCTCGACCCTGTCCCACACAATTACGGGCACGTAAGTTATGGTTGACCCACTGCCTACGATACCTACTAACTGCAACCTAAGACCCCCTAAGACAACTAGCCGCATAAGACCTATAGTATCTAGGCCTTAAAAAGTAAGTAAGGAATTTAGCAGAAGAAGTATTACCTTAACTGACTCTCCATCCCCCTATACACTACTTAGAATGCGCGAGATATGCCATACATTAAAAATTAATTCCCTGAGCTCGAGGTAGAAGAAAAACTTTTAGGATTACGTAGAGATTTTTCAAGAACATGACCTTACTAAGTAGGATAAAGACGGTGTTAGCTGAGCTTCGGTGGGGTATTATTGCTTACTCAGTAGTAGATGCCTTTCTATGGTCCTTAATTTGGGTTGTTCAGGCACCCTACCTTAAGGCTTTAGGGTTCAGTCCGTTTGA
>JAGGUC010000156.1 GCA_021158735.1 Desulfurococcales archaeon
CAGAGGACACATACTACAGGTAGGCTCGGACCTACAGTTGGTGTGATGAAGAGGAGAAAATAAGGAGGTGTTGAGTAGTGGGGGACCCTAGAAGATCGAGGAAGAAGTGGATAAGGCCTGGGCACCCTTGGATTAGGGAGAGACTAGTAGAGGAAATGGAGACAGTGGGTAAATACGGGCTAAGGAATAAGAGGGAGCTGTGGATCGCTCAAACACTGCTTAGGAGGATTAGGGAGAGAGCTAAAGCATTACTTAAGTTACCTCCTGAAGAGCGGGCTGTAAAGGAAAAGGAATTAGTCAGAAAGCTCTACAATATGGGTTTATTAGAAAATGAAAATGCGACGTTAGATGAAATACTGGGACTAGGTGTCGAGAGCATACTAGAAAGGAGGCTTCAGACTATAGTATACAGAAAAGGACTAGCAAAAACAATGCACCAGGCCAGGCAATTAATAGCGCATGGGCACATTGCTATTGGCGGTCAAAAAGTAAGGTCTCCAGGATACTTAGTCTACAGGGATGAGGAGGAACTAATTGATTACGCGCCCACGTCTCCCTTTGCAAAAGTAAGGGAGGAAGCAGTAGGTCAGGGGTGAGTTAATTGGCCTTTACGTCCAGGGAAATTAAGTGGGGAGTTGCCCACGTATTTAGCTCATTTAATAACACCATAGTTCATATTACTGATTTAAGTGGGGCTGAAACTGTAGCTAGATGGTCAGGAGGGATGGTAGTAAGAGCAGATAGGGAAAAACCCTCACCTTACGTAGCTATGATGATCGCTTATAGAGCAGCCCAGCAAGCAATGGAGAAGGGTATCATGGCAATACACATTAAGGTTAGAGGACCTGGTGGTCACGGACCAAAAATACCGGGGCCTGGTGCGCAAGCAGCTATTAGGGCCTTAGCTAGGGCAGGATTCATTATTGGTAGAATTGAGGATGTAACTCCAATACCTCACGATACTACCCGCAGACCCGGTGGAAGACGTGGTAGAAGAGTGTAGGGTGCTGTATTAATGAAGGAAGTATCATTGGAGATCTTGGAGAAGAGTGATAGGGCGTTAAAGGTAAGGTTTAAGAACGTCCCCCTAGCCATAGTTAATGCCATAAGGAGAGTAGTGCTTGAAGAAGTACCTACTATGGCCGTAGACTACGTAGTATTTAGAAATAACACTTCGGTTTTACACGATGAAATAATAGCTCACAGAATAGCCTTAATACCGCTAACATCCGAAGAGGCTGTTGAAAAGTATCTACCTCCGGAGGAGTGTTCGGGCGAGGGTGCGCTGAATAAGTCAGACTGTTACGCTACCTTAGTACTAGAGGCAGAGACAGGTGACGATGAAGTAAGAACTGTTTACTCAGGAGACTTAAAACCTGTAGATGACCCTACGATTAAGCCCATAAGTCAAAAAATACCCATTGTTGTTTTAGGACCTAATCAAAGGCTTGTGCTGGAAGCTAAGGCAAGATTAGGTAGGGGGAAAGAACACATAAAGTGGTCTCCTGCAACAATAGCTGTATCTACTTACGCTGCTAGAGTAATTGTCGATAAGAGGAAATGCATCAAGTGTCTAATGTGTGCCAGCTATTGCCCAACAGGGGCATTGACGGCTAAGAACGGTGAATTAATGGTTAATGAGGATAAATGCAACCTGTGTAGACAATGTGTCCGAGTCTGTGAACATGGCGCTATAGTTCTTAGCTGGTACCAAGACACGTATGACCTGAGAATTGAGTCAACTGGTGCTTTACCTGCAGAGAAAATCATTGAGTTGGCTATTAAGGAACTAATGAGAAAACTTGATGATTTCTTACAAAGCCTGAGTCAGGTTGAGGAACTCGGTATAGTGGCGGGTGAGTAGGTATGAAAAGGAAAAGAACAGGGCCTACCAATATAGTATTAAGGAGATTAATCAGGGAGCTGAGGAAGTATGCAAATAAGTACAGTGTGCCTATATGGGACTATATAGCGGAGTTACTTGAGAGACCAGCGCGGAGGAGGGTTGCTGTGAATATTAGTAAGATAAACAGGTACGCAAGGGATGGAGAAGTAGTGGTAGTACCGGGTAGAGTGCTGGGGGCTGGTTTCATAAGTAAGCCGGTGGATGTGGCAGCTGTGTGGTTCTCTGAGAAGGCGGTTGAAAAGATAGTAGCGGCAGGCGGGAAAGTGATGTTTATAGGTGATTTAATCAAAGAGAATCCGAAAGGTAGTAGGGTAAGGGTGATAGTATGAGTAAGGCAAGTAAGGTGGGGAGGGTACTGATAGTGGATGCAGAGGGTGCTATATTAGGGAGATTAGCTAGTTATATAGCTAAGGCTCTCCAGGAAGGTTTTAAGGTGTACGTCGTCAATGCCGAAAAAGCGGTAGTGAGTGGAGACCCGAGAATGGTAGTGGAGTCTTATAAGATATGGTTTCAACTTAAAACACTTAGGAACCCTGCAAGAAGTTCTCCAAAAAGACCTAGGTCTCCCATATCAATCATCAAGAGAGCTGTTAAAGGAATGCTTCCGAAGGATAACTGGAAAGGCTTCATGGCTTACAAGAACCTTAAGGTATTTATCGGCGTGCCTTCAGATCTCGCTGGCAAGAAATTCATTAAGTTACGTAATGTAAGTTCTGAGAAGCTCACCATAAAGTACATAACTGTTGGAGAAATAGCTAAAGCTATGGGGTGGAGGGGTTGGACGCGCAGGTGACTAGCAAAGTAGTTATAGCAACAGGTAAGAGAAAGACTGCCATAGCTAGGGCCATAGTGAAGCCAGGTAAGGGGAGAGTTTGGGTAAATGGTATACCTGTGGAGATCTACCCCATAGAAATGGTACGTCTTAAGATGATGGAGCCCCTCCTGCTGGCTGGAAGGGAAATTTGGGGGATAGTTGACATTAAGGTAAGCGTTAAGGGTGGTGGCGTTATGGCACAGGCTGATGCAGTTAGAACAGCTATTGCTAAGGGATTAATAGCCTATACTGGTAGTGAGAAGTTAAAGAAGATCTACAAAGAGTACAGCAGACCTATGTTGGCGGGTGACCCAAGGCAGACGGAGCCTGAGAAGTGGATGAGGTACAGCGCGAGGAGGTGGAGGCAGAAGTCCTACAGGTGATTGGAATGGTGTTATTTCCTGTTAGATGTTTTACATGCGGTGCAGTAATAGGTGATAAATGGGAGGAATTCGTTAAAAGAGTAAGTAGTGGTGAAGATCCCGGCAGGGTTCTTGATGAGCTCGGAGTAAAGAGGTACTGTTGTAGAAGAATGTTTATTTCACATATTAATTTAATTGATGAGATGGTTCTTTACGGTAGAAAAGTCTGAAGGGGAGGCAGTATGAGTCAGGGAAAACAGTCGATCGAGTTGCTTGTTCCGATTAATGTTTATCTCGAGTCAGGGGTTCATATAGGAACTCACATGTGCACTAAGCATATGAAGAAGTTCGTTTACAAATTGAAGCCTGATGGTCCCTATATCCTTGACGTGAGGAAGATAGATGAGAGAATAAGAATTGCTGCTAAATTTATTGCTAGGTATAAGCCAGAGAACGTACTGGCGGTTTCTGCGAGGCAGTATGGCTTCACACCAGTTCAGA
>JAGGUC010000143.1 GCA_021158735.1 Desulfurococcales archaeon
TACCTTAAATTTCCTTCTTCCCGACATGTACTATCTACCCTTCCTAACCTTTAAGGTAGTCCGGAACACTAATTATAAGCTTTAATCCAGTTATGTTTGGTTCTCTGAAAACTTAAGTAGTTTACTGCAGCACCTAGCTATCCTTTTAAACCCCCTTGTAACAACTTACTATAGTGGGCCCGTAGCTCAGCCAGGTAGAGCGGCGGGCTTTTAACCCGTAGACGGGTGAACCGACCCGGCGGAGGTCCCGGGTTCAAATCCCGGCGGGCCCGCCACACCTTCCCCTACCACAGTAACTTTCTGAACCCGTAGCTTCATGTCAGGCATTACAGCATGTCCAGATTATGGAAGAATGCTCTCAATTAACACACTTTTTTGAAGTATGTCAGCACTTAGCGGCATGTCTAGCAACAGAAGCGCCTCCACCAACCTTAACTTAAACCTGTACTGTTCTATAATATTTTTTAGCGCAAAAGCATCGTTCTTCGAGAAAACTACATGAACAGAAATAACACTTAGTTCACGCTTGATCCTAAGCAATTTCCTTAAACTTTCCCTAACCTCATCGGAGCTCGGCGCCTGAGACCATGTAATTAGTGGTATAGTAAATACACCCAGCCTAAATGCAATTATTGAGGCCAGAGGCAATGAGTAGTCTGATGGTGCAATGATCGCATCTATCTTACTACCAGCGAGAACTTCAACTATTCTATTGCATAAGTACATTCCTACGTACTCCATTAGAATAGGTTTTCCAAGGATCCTCAGTAAGTCGCTGTCATACTTGCTGATAAGCCTATACATAAAGTCCTTAACTACCTTCTTATCAAGAAGCTTATTTAACATAGCAACTGCTTTTTCCTCACTGGGAATTATCTCTCCCTGACCATACTTGCTTAGTGTGGGGACCGATATTCTAAGTATGCTGCTTAAGTCCTTGTAGGAATAAACCTCCCTAACTGCAAGTAATGCAATAATCGAATCGAGCCTCCTCATCATAGATGCTAGCTTCCTGCCTGACCTCCACCTCAGCATTGATAAAACCCTAGAACATGTACAGTTGAAGATAAATATACCTTAGCCAACTATTATTTAAGGGATGATTAGGGTCTATAAGCGCTGAGCTGAGTGATGACTAACCCACGCTATGACTTTAAGGCAGTCCTACATTATGCTTAGCGTTAAGGTTTTACAAGGCTTCGAAGCCTGGTATCGGTCAGACAAATGCCTTCTCATCAGCATTCAGGTCCGGAGGTAGTCATCACTATATTTAATGTCTTTTAGAGGGTTAATATGTGGACTATCAATGCGGTGGAGAAGGATAGTTAAGGCAGTAGCTACTCCGATGCCAGCGCTACTGTATGCTGTAGCTTGGTTCGCTCTTCAGCCTCTGCTGCTACGAGCAGTACATAATCTGTCTACCGCAGAACTGGGTTCAGGCTATATCGCACAGGTGATATCTACGGCAATTTACATTATAGCCAACATACTCTGGATGGCTAGCTGGTATAAGCTGACAAAGTACTTAAGAAGTAGAATTGCCGTAGGTAGAGTGCCATCAAATAACACAAGGAACTCTGCTTAATTGACTCAGAGCTACAGTGGGTCATCACTTGTCAGACCGCCCGTCGAAGACATCACAGCCAGTACTACTGTTCCTCTGAGAAAATATAAATGGCAGGTCTCCACGGAATTGCTGTGAACTTTCTTCCTCCGTAATCAGGTGCTGACCTATCTGTCGATACGTACACCTCAGCTATCTTGACTCCTGCTTTGGACTCTATGTAATTTCTAAATAACCTTAAGGTCTCCTGCTCGTCGATTCCATTAATCTTCCTTAAGATGTCCAAGAGTTCGGGTCTGAGCTGACTCACAGTATCCTGCAGCATTTTAGCTAGCTTAGGTAAGTTCTTTTTCGGCATTTCCGGTAGCTCACTCATTAGTTCCTTTATTATGTCGCGCATTCCTGCACCTGATGTTAGCTTCTGGTGCACTAGGAATAGTACTCTGTACGTTTCCCTTGGCACTACGTAAATTACTGCTCTATCGCCTCTAACTACCTTACTCAATTCTTTTAAGTCCTGAATGAGCTTCTCAACATACTCAACCATCACCTCGGCATCCAGATGCCTTGCTAGGTCTTCAGGGTCAGGCCACTGCTCAGTAACTACTAAGGTCTCCTCACCCAGCCTATGCCATAATTCCTCAGCAAAGAAGGGTGTGTAGGGTGCCATCATCTTAACCCAAGTTTTAATGTACTTGATTATGACCTCACTGGGCTCGTCAACCATGCTTAAGTACTTTCTTAGGTCATGAAACATCAGGTAGAATATCCTAATGCCTGCTGCCCTGACCCTCACTTTGTCTAGCTCACTACACGCCTCAGCAACATGATGTGCGAGCCTAGACTCCAGCCACCTCTCTGGAACTCCATAAGAACTACTTAACTTCCTGCCTGCTAAGTCTTTTACTAACTCCTCTATTTCCCTCAACTTCTCTGGTATCTGTTTGAACCTATCATAATCAAAGCTGAGGTCCTGCTCTACCTCTGCCTCTATAGCGAATCCTAGCCTTGTGGCATCAGGTGAGAACTCCTCGATCAGTCCCTTTAAGATCCAGATATTCCCTTTTGACTTAGACATTTTTTCTCCACGTATCAGCACCCATCCATTAGCTACTATCTGCTTAGGCCACTTCCCCGGAGGAAATACAGCTACATGGTTAAATATGAAGAACGTAAGGTGGTTCGGTATCAAGTCCTTACCACTGTGTCTTGAGTCAAGTGGATACCAGTAATTAAACTCCTCCCTTAAATCACGAAGAATACCAGCAGGAATTCTTAATTTCCCGGAGAGCTCTGCTGGGTCACCCTCACCTAACATTACATAGTCCCAGAACTCCTCAGTTAATGAGCTAGGCTTGATCCCGTAACCTCTTATTTTATGAATTACTGTATAGAATGCCATGTAGATCGTTGAGTCGCTTAGAGATTCTATCACCCACCCCCTCTCCCAGGGAAGCTCAGTTCCCAACCCCCTTGTGCGGGCACATGCCTTAGCCTTAAGCCAGTCAATTACAGCCCAGAACTGACTTCTTGCCTCCTCAGGAACGACCCTCATCCTAGACAGTGCCTTCTTAGAAAGGACCTTCCATTCCTTATTGCCGTAATCTATGAACCACTGATTCCTCAGTATTTTAACAACTATTTCTGTACCGCACCTACAGTATACAGGAGCATTCAGTATTTCATACATGGTTTCAGCTATTCCCTTAGTAAGCATGAACCCCTTGATCTTCTCTCTAGCCTCACTGACTTTTTTACCTGCTATGCTCTTTGCTGTAAATTCCGCTACCTCATCATCACTAACTAACCTATCTAAGTCGAACCTCATGATCCCTGATTCATACTCTACTCTATAGATCTCCTTTGTGGCCCTATCAAGCAGGTCCGTGTTCTCCTGCGACACAACATTAAATTTCTCAACCGCATCCCTTGCTGGAATGTCACTGTACCCGCTAACAATGATCAACGGTATGGGTTCTAATTCCTCAGGCCACCTTCCAGACTCACCCACATAATCTCTCAATGCTGCGTAATCATACGGTGCATGTGCAGGAACACTCATTACTAGCCCAGTGCCGAACTTAGGATCAACAAACACCGCCTCTAAGATCTTGACCTTACGTCCAGTAACAGGGTTAACCGCATACTTCCCTATAAGCTCCGATGGGTTAATATCTCCCAAGTACTTAATCTTCATCTGGTACTTTAGCTTGTTGAGTGCCTCATCAGCTATGATCCACCTTTCATATTTCTTACTGGCCTCTACCTCGCATATACAGTACCTCACGTTTGGGTTGATCCACAGGTTGGTTACTCCATAAACGGTCTCTGGCCTCAGTGTAGCAACAGGCAACACCACATCACTGTTATCAAGCCTGAATTTTATCACGACCATCTCACTTATCTCTGGCTCCACATCATCCTTAGTGTCATGCATTCCTACAGGCATTTCGTGCCTGGGACACCAGCCTACTGGGTGTGACCCTCTGACAATGTAGCCCTTCTTTCTTAATTTCTCGAATTGCCAACGTATGAATGCCTTAAATTCATCATCTATGCTTGTGAACTCCCTGCGCCAGTCAATAGACAGTCCGTAATCCTTCATAGCTTCCTTTGACTCGCTGTGGAAGTACTTAGCGAGCCTCAAGGGATCGGTTAATTTCTTAAGTACATCTATATCAACGGAGAAGCTTTCTGCTAATTTACTAATGTACTTCATGTCACCTGAGGAGATCTTCTCAGCCATAGACAGAATAGGTGTTCCTGTATAGTGGAAGCCCATGGGAAAGAGGACACAGTAACCCCTAGCCCTCTTATACCTTGCGAGAATATCAGGTATAACGTACGTTCGCGCATGCCCTATGTGTATCGGGCCGTTAGGATACATGAACGCAGCCGTAACGAAGAACTTCGGCTTGCCTGGCTCTGGGTCAGCGTCGAATACTCTTTTCTCTTCCCAGATCTTTCTCCACTTAAGTGCTATGTCCTTGAGGTACTTAATGTACTCATTATCGCCACTGCCGCTAGCAATAATATCTCACCACAAGATAGCTATGTGAGTATTCCTATTTAAGGATTAATGAGCGGGGTCAAGTGTGGTGTTTTAAGGTAGTCAGTACTGCGGGGTATATCACCACTCATTCCGTGTTCCGTTCATCACCCAGTCATAATAACTTAGTGAGCCTTAATTAAGGTACATAACCAGAATTAACTTAGGGAGTTCTTAATGCGGGCTATTGTTAAGATAGATCCTAAGGGAAGAATAACGATACCCTTATACATCCGCGAGTCAGTAGGTCTTGAGCCGTTCTCTTATGCGGAAGTTGAAGTAGGTAGTGATGGCAAGTCTATTGTAATCAAGCCTATTTCCAGGTCGGGGGAAGTTCTAATAGATTTTAAGGTATCCTTAAGCAACATTAACGACTTCATGAAAGTATTGAAAACACTGTTAGCTGAGGGTGTTGAGGTGAGACTGCTTAAGTGCAGGTCCTCAGCGGACAATGAATATGACTGCGTACTCACGCTAACTTTACTCGACAGGTCGCTCGCCGAACACCTAGAGAACAAGCTTAAGTGTGAAGGCATTAAAGCTGAGATTCTCTAAAAGACCATAAAATACCGGGGTGCCATACATGCTCATTTATGTTGGTTGCTGCGGGTTCGCCACATCACGAAAGAAGTACTATCAAGAGTATGATGTAGTTGAGTTGCAGGACACCTTCTATAACCCGCCCGATGAGGTCAAACTAAAGAAGTTAAGGAGTGAGGCACCTGAGGGCTTCATCTTCACAATGAAGGCTTGGCAGGCAATCACGCATCCTCCCTACTCAGCCACCTGGAGGAAATGTAGGATTAAGATACCTAAGGAGCTTTGGAATAAATACGGGTTTCTGAGACCAACGAAGGAAATTTTTGATGCGTGGGAACTAATAGCTGCAGGAGCTAAGTCACTTAATGCTAGAGTAGTAGTCATCCAGTCACCTCCGTCCTTTGGCTATAGTAAAGAAAACTACAAGAACGTAGTAGATTTCTTCTCATCGATAACTCCTGCGGGATTCATTATTGGTTGGGAGGCCAGGGGTTCATGGAGGGAACATCCCGACAAGATTAAGGAGATAGTCGAGAAGTTCGATGACGTAATCCATATTACAGACCCCTTCAGGAGCGAGCCCGCCACCCTAAAAGGAACTAACTACTTCAGACTTCACGGAATCGGTGGCAAAGAAGTAAACTACAGGTATCAATACACTGACGATGACCTAAGTAAGCTGAGGGACTTTATCCGCAAAGTAAACGGCAGAGAGGTTTATGTTTTGTTTAATAACATCTACATGGCGTCAGACGCTAAGCGATTTAAGGCAGTTCTCACTAAACCCTAACTTCTTGACGACCTCACGAAGAACCTCTTCCACGAACTGCTTCTTCAGAGCACTCATACGTAAGATCCTCCCCTTATAGACCTCCGCAATCCTGCCTTCCACTTCACGTAGTCTGTCATCACTCACTAGGTCTATCTTATTAATGACAACGATAACTTCCTTGCCCTTAAACATCTCCACAACGCTTTTAAGAAGGTTTAATTGCTGGCTAAGCGAGTAGTAAGCACCCTCATAAGGATCGATCAGAAACAACACTAAATCAGCTAAGTACTTGAGGGCCATGACTGCTTTTCTTTCAACAGGATTTAACTTACTTAATGGTCTGTCAAGTATGCCTGGAGTATCAATAACTTGAATTCTTGAAAACCCTATGTGCAAGTGCCCTAGTATTATGTCCTTAGTTGTGAATGGAAAAGGTGATACCTCAGGCCTAGCTGTTGAAATTAATCTAACAAAAGTTGACTTACCTACTTGAGGCATGCCAGCAACCACTATTCTCGGAGCATCTGCCTCTATGCAGGGAAGTTTACTGAGTTCTCTGACCGCAGTATTAAGGCGGTCGAAGTCATGCCTCAACCTCCTTAGCACTGACATCACTCTTCCAACAAATTCCCTTGACATCCTCTTTGCTTCAGCTGAATCAACACTAGACTTAATTTTTAACCGGTACTCCCTCCATAACCTCCTTAAGACAGCCTGCATTCCACGTATCTTACCGACGATGTCCTTGTAATCCTCTATACTTGCTAGCTTCAGTATTTCTAGGTGGTAAGGTTTAAGGTCACTCTCCCTAGGCAGGGTCTTAATTAGTTTTTCTAACTCGCTATTAACTATACTGTAAATTTTATCTACCCTAACTATGGACTTCACCATGCCGCGTTTCTTAACCGACTTAGGCAACGCGACTGGCTCCCTAAACTTTCTTAAGATTCTTCTTCTGAGCTCCTGAAATTCAGGCACCTTTAACTTCCTCAGTACTTCCTCTAGACACTCCTTCTCGACCATATGACTTCACCATCCTTCTTTATAGCAACAATCCTGTGAATTGGAATCACAGCTTCTCCACCTATAATTAACCGGTCCTTTCCAATGACGACGCCATCACCTAGGTTTATTTCTTTAAGTCCGGAAGAAGAGATTCTATCTACTATTATGACTGCATACCTTCTGAGGTCATCCTTACCCCACTTAATTTTATTCAGTATGCCTGCTATCGTATTGTTCTTCAACAGCAACCCAACCTTAGCTTTCTTGCTGTATTAAACCTTTAAATTCTTTCTAGCGCTTCTCTAGCGGTGGCAAAAGTGGCTTACGAGAA